>CAYVNJ010000028.1:0-22020 GCA_964452865.1 uncultured Sangeribacter sp.
GATTACTTCTTAGACTTTGAAATTGAGTGGAATTCCGTCTACTTTTGTTATGCCTTGTGTGAGCCGGTTGAGGCGTTGTGTGTATTTAGAGTCGGGTGCTGACCCTTTGTTGAGTTTGTCCATGGCATCGACTGACTGGCGTACGTATTCGGCCATTTGTTCGTCGGTAAGTGTTATGCCTTGAGCTGTTTTCGATACAGCTTTCACGGCTTTCGACAGGTTGAGCTGAGCTGTAGCTGTGGCGGGTGTAAGTGCAGCGAATGAGAGCGCCGCAAGGGTGAGGATGCGTGTGATTTTTTTCATATTGGTAAAGTGTGATTTTTGTATTATCTTTGTGTCGGCGGGTGTGTTCTGCAACTCTTGCCGCCCCCGAGCGTTATATCTTTATAAAGATAGGACAAAATTAAGAAAAAATTATGGAAGAAGATATGAAGTTGTCGGCACCTGCCGACCACCGCGCGGGTTTTGTGAATATCGTGGGCAACCCTAATGTGGGGAAGAGCACGCTGATGAATGACCTTGTGGGTGAGCGTCTGTCGATTATCACTCAGAAGGCTCAGACCACGCGTCACAGAATAATGGGTATTGTCAATACGCCTCAATATCAAATTGTTTTTTCGGACACTCCGGGTGTGCTGAAACCCAAGTATAAGCTTCAGGAGAGTATGCTGGAGTTTTCTGAAGGTGCGCTGACGGATGCCGATGTGCTTGTTTATGTGACTGATACGGTGGAAGACCCGGAGAAGAATGCCGACTATCTGGCACGTGTGGCCACTCAGACATGTCCGGTGCTTCTCGTAATCAATAAGATTGATTTGCTGAAGGGTAATGCCGAACTTGAGGCGTTGGTTGCCAAATGGCGTGAGCGTCTGCCGAATGCCGAGGTATTTCCGGTGAGTGCCAAGGAGGGTTTCAATACGAAGGCTCTTATGGACAGGATTGTCGAATTGCTTCCTGTGTCGCCTCCGTTCTATGGTAAGGATGCGCTGACCGACAAACCGGCCCGTTTCTTCGTGACAGAGATTATCCGTGAAAAGCTTCTACTGCATTATGACAAGGAAGTTCCGTACAGTTCGGAGGTGATTGTCGAAAAGTTTGAGGAGAAGGACAACTCAATCCATATAATGGCTGTCGTATATGTTGAGCGCGACACCCAGAAGGGCATCATCATAGGCAAGGGCGGTTCGAAAATCAAGACTGTAGGTATTGAGGCACGCCATGACCTCGAGACATTCTTTGGCAAGAAGGTATATCTTGAGATTTTTGTCAAGGTTGAGAAAGACTGGCGTAACCGCGAAGGTAAGCTCCGGGCTTTCGGATATATAGAGTGATTAATTAAATACAGAGCAAATATATATAAAACGAGGAAAAGGATATGGGTAGACTTGTAGCAATAGTAGGACGTCCTAATGTGGGCAAGAGTACGCTTTTCAACCGGCTCACCCAGACACGTGCCGCCATAGTCGACGAGACGGCCGGTACGACACGCGACCGCCAGTATGGAGTGGTCGACTGGTGTGGAACTGAATTTTCGATTGTCGACACCGGCGGCTGGGTGGTTAATTCGGACGATGTGTTCGAGGATGAAATAAACAAACAAGTGCATATCGCTATAGAAGAGGCGGATGTCATTCTGTTTGTGGTCGACGCGTCGACAGGTACGACTGACCTTGACGACCATGTGGCTGCCATTTTGCGTAGGTCGAAGCGCCCGGTTATCCTTGTAGCCAACAAATGCGACGTGGGCGATGCCCGCTTCAATGTGGCCGAGTTCTACGGCCTCGGTCTGGGCGACCCTGTCGAAATATCGTCGGCCAACGGTTCAGGCACAGGCGATTTGCTCGACGACATAGTTCGCGATTTTCCGGAGCAAAAGGATGATGAAGACAACGAACGCGACTTACACGTGCCACGGTTTGCGATTGTAGGTCGCCCTAATGCCGGTAAGTCATCTCTAATCAATGCATTTATCGGCGAAGAGCGTCATATAGTGACCGATATCGCCGGCACAACCCGCGACTCTATCTATCATCGCTATAATAAGTTCGGCTTCGATTTCTATCTTGTCGATACGGCCGGCATCCGTAAAAAACAGAAGGTGAACGAAGATATAGAGTATTACTCTGTAATTCGTTCCATCCGTGCTATAGAGAATTCTGATGTTTGCATACTGATGATTGACGCTACCCGCGGCATCGAGAGTCAGGATGCCAATATCTTCTCCCTTATCCAGCGCAACAAGAAAGGTCTGGTGGTGTGTGTCAATAAATGGGACATAGCACCCGATAAGAGTCTTGAGGCTCAGAAGCGCATGGAAGCGGCCATCCGCGACCGTTTCGCACCCTTCACCGACTTCCCTATTATCTTCGGCTCGGCGCTTACCAAGCAGCGTATTCACCGCGTGCTCGAGACTGCCGTAAAGGTTTGGGAGAACCGCAGTCGTACTATTCCTACATCGCAGCTCAATACGTATATGCTTGAAGTGACACAGCAGACTCCGCCTCCTTCGAACAAGGGTAAGTTTGTCAAGATAAAATATGTCACCATGCTTAAGGATGCTGTAGTTCCGACATTCATATTTTTCTGCAATCTGCCTCAGTGGGTCAAAGAGCCCTACAGGCGTTTCCTTGAGAATAAGATACGCGACAAGTGGGACTTCACAGGAACTCCCATCCAGATTTTCATGAGAGAGAAATAACACTTTTTAACGCGTGTGTGCAACACATCGGCACATGCGCGTCCTTATATTTGCAACATCAAAAAAACGATATAACAACAGACTGACCATGGCAAAGAAAAAAGGAACAAAATCCGCTGCGGGTGCTTCCGACAAAGATATGAAGCTTGAGGCTCTGAATATGGCTACCTCGAAGGTAATCCAGAGTTTCGGCGACGGCGCTATAATGCGTCTTGGCGACAATCCGGCACAGGATGTCGAGGTTATCCCCTCAGGCTCAATCGGCCTGGACTACGCTTTGGGTGTAGGCGGTTATCCTCGCGGCCGAGTAATCGAAATCTTCGGTCCGGAGTCTTCGGGCAAGACTACTCTGGCCATTCATGCCATTGCCGAGGCTCAGAAAGCCGGAGGTGTGGCTGCAATCATTGATGCCGAACATGCTTTCGACCGCTTCTATGCCGAGAACTTAGGGGTAGATGTCAATAATCTGTGGATTGCGCAGCCCGACAACGGCGAGCAGGCTTTGGCTATTGCCGAGCAGCTGATTAATTCCGGAGCGCTCGATATTATAGTGATTGACTCTGTGGCAGCGCTCACCCCCAAGTCGGAAATTGACGGCGAAATGGGTGAGAAGAACGTAGGTCTGCAGGCGCGCCTGATGAGTCAGGCTCTGCGCAAACTGACAGCCACTATTGCTCGCACGCGTACGACATGCATCTTCATCAATCAGCTCCGGGCGGCAATAGGCGGCAATGCTTATGGCCCGAGCGAGACAACCACCGGTGGCAATGCCCTCAAGTTCTACTCGTCGGTGCGTCTTGACATCCGTCCTTCGACCATGATAAAGGTCAACGACCAGCCCGTAGGCCGTATGGCACGCGTCAAGGTAGTGAAGAATAAGGTGGCTCCTCCTTTCACATCGACCACTTTCGAGCTGATATTCGGGCAAGGCATCTCCCGTGCAGGCGAAATTCTTGACCTCGCATGCGAGCTGGGCATTGTGAAGAAAGCAGGTTCGTGGTTCTCATACGGAGATACACGTCTTGGTCAAGGCCGCGAGAATGTACGCGACCTTATCAATGACAATCCGGAACTGGCCGAGGAACTCGAGGCTAAAATCCGCGAGAAGAAAGGCTCGCCGATACCACAGAAAAACGTGTCGGAAGTGGAGCGCTTTCTGCCGCAGACGGATAAGGTGACTCATGAGCCTATAGATGACGGTGAGTTTGACGGTGAGCCGGATGTTGACTTCGACTCTGCACCCCTCGACGACTGAGAAATAATAACATTCAGACTCTAAATAATATCCCCGCACGAACAGCTCGCGCGGGGATACTATTTAGAGTGGGAGTCGGTTGTGACCGATTCTTTTTTATTTCTTCGAAATGTATTCGTGAATTGCCTTGGCAGCCCGACGTCCTGCACCCATTGCCAGAATGACGGTAGCAGCTCCTGTGACGGCATCACCGCCGGCAAATACGCCCGGACGGGTGGTAGCACCGTCTTCATCGGCCACGATACAGCCATGTCGGTTTGTATCGAGTCCTTTGGTTGTAGCCTTAATCAGCGGGTTGGGTGAAGTACCGAGAGCCATAATCACTACATCGCAATCAATGATGAACTCGCTACCTGGTTTTTCCTGCGGGCGACGGCGTCCTGAAGCATCAGGTTCGCCAAGTTCCATTTCGATGCATTCTATGCCGCAGACATTACCTGCCTCATCGCCCAGCACACGTATAGGGTTAGAGAGCAGGTGGAAGTTAATACCCTCTTCTTTTGCGTGGTGCACCTCTTCGCGGCGGGCGGGCAGCTCGGCCTCGCTACGGCGATAGACGATTGTGGCTTCGGCTCCCAGACGGCGTGCCGTGCGTACGGCATCCATGGCCACATTGCCACCACCGACTACGACAACACGTGTTCCCTGATAGATAGGTGTGTCGTATTCTGGGTCGAACGCTTTCATAAGGTTGGCGCGGGTCAGGAATTCGTTGGCCGAGAAGACACCGTTGAGGTTTTCGCCCGGAATGTTCATGAAACGTGGCAGACCTGCACCCGAACCGATGAATACCGCATCATATCCTTCCTTATCCATCAGTTCGTCAATGGTGATTGTGCGGCCGATGATTACGTCGGTCTCAATCTCGACACCAAGGCGTTTTACGGCTTCCACTTCGGCTGCAACTACTTTTTCTTTTGGCAGACGGAACTCGGGAATACCATACACGAGTACACCGCCGACTTTGTGCAGTGCTTCGAAAATCTTGACCTTATAGCCGAGACGCGCAAGGTCGCCTGCACAAGCCAGGCCTGAAGGACCTGAACCTATCACAGCCACTTTATGGCCGTTAGGTGTTATTTCAGCGTCGGGCAGCGAGTCGGCATTCGCTATTTTCCAGTCGCCGATGAAGCGTTCGAGCTTGCCTATGGCAACAGGTTCGCCCTTGATGCCGAGCACACAGGAGCCTTCGCACTGGCTCTCCTGGGGGCAAACGCGGCCGCAAACGCCTGGCAGTGAACTGTCGTTGGCAATCACCTGTGCAGCCCCTGCGAAGTCGCCCTCGCGGAGATGCTTGATGAAACCGGGTATGTCAATCTGTACGGGGCATGCGTTCACACAACGGGGACGCGGACATGTCAGACAGCGTGACGCCTCGCGTAGAGCCTCATCGCGGTCGTAACCGTAGCATACTTCTTCAAAATTGGTTGCGCGGACCGCCGGGTCTTGTTCGCGGACCGGTACGCGGGGTATTCTTTCAGCCATTACACTTGCAATTATGGTCGGGTTGAGTCTTAGGATTATTGCGATACATGTTCTGGCGGCGCATAGCCTCGTCGAAATCTACGAGATGGCCGTCGAATTCAGGGCCTTCAACACATGTGAAGCGGGTTTTGCCGTCGACCGTCACTCGGCATGCTCCACACATGCCCGTGCCGTCAACCATCAGTGCGTTGAGTGATACGACAGTAGGGAGGTCGTATTTCTTGGTTTGCAGCGCGGCAAACTTCATCATAATCATTGGGCCGATAATCACGCATACGTCGTATTTCTTGCCCTGACGTTCAATCAAGTCGGCCATGAGGGCTGTAACCATACCGTGGAAACCTTCAGAGCCGTCATCAGTGCAGAGATATACATTGGCCACACGGCTCATCTCCTCGGTATATGTGAAGAGGTCTTTGGTCTTGGCACCGATAATTACGTCCGGCGTGACTCCATGGTCGTGAAGCCATTTGGCCTGAGGATATACCGGAGCTGTGCCCACACCTCCGGCCACAAAAAGAACTTTCTTTTTCTTCAGTTCTTCATCGGACAGTTCTGTCAGCTCAGAGGGCAGTCCGAGCGGACCTGCAAAGTCGGCAAATGCATCGCCGGGTTCCATGGCGCATATCTTGGCCGATGAATTGCCCACAATCTGTGTTACGATTGTGACCGAGCCCTCAGCCTCGTCATAATCGCATATAGTCAAGGGAATACGCTCGCCCTTTTCATCCGTGCGGAGGATGATGAACTGGCCGGGCTTGGCGCTGGCGGCCACTCGGGGCGCATAAACCTTCATTTCGAAAATGCGCGGCGCGAGTTCCCGTTTTGTCAGGATTTCAAACATTATATTAAAAGCTTAGGTATTAGTTGGTTGTTATAGGTAGTTATATGTGTCGACGTGGCTTAGACAGTGAGAATTTCCTTCTCTTTGGCTGCGTATAGCTCGTCGATACGCTTCATGAACTTGTCGTGAAGTTTCTGTACGTCGTTCTCGGCGTCTTTCTCGATATCTTCGCTCAGGCCGTTCTTTATCTCTTTTTTCAGGGCTTCTATAGCGTTGCGACGTGCGTTGCGCACCGACACTTTGGCCTGCTCTGCCTCAGCTTTCGATTGTTTTGCGAGAGTCTTGCGGCGTTCCTCGGTCAGCGGAGGTATGGAAAGGCGGATTACCTCGCCGTTGTTTTCGGGGGTAACACCCAGGTCGGAGTCAAGGATAGCCTTCTCGATGACCTTGAACATGGACTTCTCCCAAGGAGTGATGGCAATGGTCCGCGCGTCGGGTACGCTGATATTTGCCACATTCGACACGGGCGACATCGTGCCGTAATAGTCCACACGAATATTATCAAGCAACTTGGGCGATGCCTTGCCTGCACGTATGTGCGAAAGAGTTTCGTCCAGATAATCGACGGCCAGTATCATGTTTTCTTCGGCCTCGTCGAGATGTTGTTTCACGTCCATATTAGGAGAAGTATTTAGAGTTTATATTAATCTGATTGATGTTGTCCGGCTCAGGGAATGACACGTGTACCGATTTTCTCGCCCGACATGAGCCGCATCAGGTTGCCCTCTGTGTCCATGTCGAACACTTCGATAGGCATTGCATTCTCACGGCAGAGAGCTGTGGCGGTTATGTCCATTACCTTCAATCCGCGCGACAGAACTTCGTCATACGAGATTTCATCGAAACGGGTAGCCGTAGGGTCTTTCTCCGGGTCTGCCGTATAGATACCGTCGACACGAGTGCCCTTCAGCATCACGTCCGCCCGAGTCTCTATGGCTCTCAACGCAGCTCCTGTGTCTGTTGTGAAGAATGGATTGCCCGTGCCGCACGAAATAATAGCCACACGACCCTGCTCCAGAGCTTCTATGGCACGCCGGTTGGAATAATGGTTGCCTATTGGGTGCATGTTGATGGCTGTCAGTACTTCCGCAGGTTGACCTATGCTTTCGAGAGCAGAACAGAGAGCCAGCGAGTTAATCACCGTGGCCAACATGCCCATCTGGTCACCCTTTACACGGTCAAAACCTTTCGACGCACCGCTCAGGCCACGGAAGATATTACCGCCACCGATGACGATAGCCACCTGCACACCCGCATCGACAAGTTGCTTTATTTGGCGTGCGTAAGAGCCGAGATGAGCGGGGTCGATGCCCGAACCGTCGGCACCGGCAAGTGACTCGCCCGATAATTTAAGAAGTATTCTGTTGTATTTCAGAGACATATCGCTTGTTTTATAATAATGCGTCATAAAGACAAGCAAATTTAATAAAAAAATCGATACCACCTTCCCTAAAATATATTTGGAGGTGCTTTGCGAGAATATTTTCAGGTTTATATCAGTACAGGTTCTATGTTATAAGGTCTGTTGCCGAAAAACGATGAAAAATATACAGGTGCGTACACTATTTTACCGACTGTTTCGACTTCGTGGCTATTCGAGAGTACGTAACCTGTTTTAATACCGTACTCGTCATTTGATACAAACCGACTTATAGCAACATGTCTTTTATAGTCTTTTCCGGATTTTACCTCTATAGGAACAACCGATAGTGACTCAAAATCATCGTACAGAAAATCCACCTCACCTCGTGTCCTGTTGTCGTAATAAAACAGAGTGTTGTCATTGGCTGCGAGTTGACAGGCTACGGCACATTCGTAGACCGAACCAAGATTTATGCCACATTCGTTGTTAAGTACCGGCACAGGATTGTTGCGGTAAAGTGCAGCTGTAAGCAATCCAGGGTCGTTGAGATATAATTTTATCAGATTTTTATGCTCCGTTTCCTGAAGAGGAAAACGTGGGTTTGATATTGCATTGACTCCCAATGCTATGCCTGAATTTAAGAGATATTCCATCTCATCTGCGTAGTCAGATGAACGCTTCCCTTTTTTGTCCTCTATATCTTTATATACCACACGTTTCTTCTTATTTTCCATATTCGATGGAATAAGACCGTATATTCGGCTGATTTTTAGCGAATGTTCCGCATCATACTTGGCTGCATCTAATTTGTAAAGCTCGGCTATTGTATTCTGTACTCCTCTCAGCTGGATAAGGTCTCGTGTATCGAGAAACTTGTTTACGGCTTCCGGTAGTCCTCCTACAAGCAGATAACGTTTGTATAAATTCATAACTCTGTCATGCACTCCCTCAGGTACACTGCGCCTTTCAATGAACAACTTCCTTAGCGCCTCAATAGCATTACGTCCGAAATCATTTGCAATAAGGAATTCTTCAAAATCCAAAGGATACATTCTGAGAATATCTATACTTCCTAATGGAATAGATGCCGACTTTTTAAGGGTGATACCCAGTAGAGAACCGCTTGCCACGTAGCTGTATCTGCCTTCTTCTCTCAGAAACTTTATCATCGTAAGTAGATTAGGATACTGCTGAATTTCATCAAGAAAAATGATTGTGTCGGAAGCATTGCCAAGTTCTTCAGAAGTAAACGAAGATAGTGCAAGATAAAAGTCATCCGTTGTCTTGATATTATTGAACACACGGTTGCCTTCGGCATCTTCAATAAGGTTGATTTCAACCAGATGCTTGAAACACTTTCTGGCGCAATGCCGGATTATATACGATTTTCCAATCTGACGTGCGCCGGCAACAATAAGCACCTTGTCTGTTTTAGAATTAAAATAATCTAAAATCTGTGGTTCAATCTTTCTAAAAAGCAGAAATACAATGTGTTATATGGAGTATGCTACACTTTTCAATCCAAAAACATACTGTAAAAATACACTTTTCAATCCAAAAAACCATATAATTTATACACTTTTCAATCTCATTCTCAAAATATGGGGCTATATGGAGTGTAAAAAAGCAGGGGCACATTGATATGTGCTCCTGCTGTATAGTGGGGATTGGCGGCGTCGGTTCAGATAGCCCAAATGAGGTACATCGCACCCCAGGTGAAGCCGGCCCCGAAAGCCGTCATCATGATTTTGTCTCCCTTTTTGAGGCGGTCTTTACACTCGTCCAGACAGAGAGGTATGGAGGCGGCCGATGTGTTGCCACGCTGTTGGATGTTGACAAGCACTTTTTCCGTCGGGAAACCGGCGCGTCCGGATACAGCCTCGATTATGCGCAGATTGGCCTGATGTGGCACAAGCCAATCTACTTCATCCACTGTCAGGTTGTTGCGTTTCATTACCGACTGGGTCGATGTCAGCATGTCGACAACGGCTGCGCGGTAGACGGCGCGTCCTTCCTGATAGATGTAGTGTTCGTTGGCGTCTACGGTCTGATGAGTGGCCGGATGGGCGGACCCGCCGGCTTTCATAAGCAGGTGGGGAAGCCCTGAACCATCGATATGGAATTCGCCGTCGATTATTCCTACATTTTCCTCTGTAGGTTCGACCAGCACGGCGGCTGCGGCATCGCCGAACAGCGGACATGTGGTACGGTCTTCATAGTTGGTCATCGACGACATCTTTTCGGCGCAAACCACGATGATTTTCTTATACAGACCGGCCTGTATGTAGGCGCGGGCTGCCTGCATCGTCACTATGAAGCCGGCGCAGGCTGCCTGTATGTCGTAGGCATAGGCCGAGGATAGTCCGCACTGGTGGGCTATCACTGAGGCTGTCGAGGGGAAACGATAGTCGGGGTTGGAGGTGGCGCAAATCACCAGCTCGATATCTTCGGCCGGGGTGGCAGTGTCTTTCAGCAGTTTGTTGACGGCTTGTATGCCGAGCCAGCTCGAACCCTTATCCTCATGCAGGATACGACGTTCCTTCACTCCGACACGGGTTGTTATCCACTCGTCGGAGGTGTCGACCATCTTGGAGAGCATCTCATTGTCGAGAATCTCATCCGGGACGTATGATGCTATACCGCTTATTTTGGCGTTGACCATAATGTCTGTGTGTCCTCAGTTAGCAGCCTGTGTCTCAGACTTCAGCTTTCTCGATAGCCACTTTGCCGCGGTAGTAGCCGCATTCGGGGCATACGAAGTGGTAGAGATGCCATGCGCCGCAGTTCGGGCAGATTGCCAGTGTAGGAACTTTGGCTACGTCGTGTGTACGGCGTTTCGCGGTACGGGTCTTCGATTGTTTTCGTTTAGGATGTGCCATTGCTTTATATTCTTTTTATCTGTTTTATTATTCTTCTGTCAGGGTATCCTCATCGACCGGGGTGGCGGCGTGGTCTCGCAGCACCTGTTCTGCTCCGGGGTTACATTCTCCGTCGGGGTGTATCCGGCGTATCGGCAGCGCCAGAAGCACGGTGTCGCGGATTATGGGGGCTACGTCGAAAGTGGTTTCGCTTTCGGGGATTACGAGCACACCGTCGGTCGTATCGTCATAGTCTGCGCCATAGCGCACCGTGAGGTCGTATATTTCATCAAGGTGAAGTCGCACAGGGTCAAGACAGCGGTCGCAGGGGGTGTCTACCTCTCCGCTGATGTCGAACTGCATGGCGTAGATTTCGTGTCGCACGTCAATGGTCAGTTCCACTTTCAGCTCGGCAGCGGTGATGTCATCGCATTCCATGGAGGTAAAGAAGTCTGTGCCGCACGTAAAATGTCGCACGTGCAGCCCCTCGCTCATGGAGGCGAGCCTCAACCGATAGTCTGTATTGTGTGCCAATTCGGCCTTGTCAGTTATTAAAAAAGCGCCACAAAGTTAAGGAGTTTTGCATGAAAAACAAAACGGAGCGCCGTTTTTTTATTTTTTAACGTTTATATTTCCTCGTTTCAGCGTTTGCCCCACAGCAGTTTGGTTCGGAGTGTGTCGGCATATCCCCGGTCGTGACATCTGAGCACGGCAGCGGGGTAGGGGCTGCGGCGTATGGTGAGCCGTGTGTCGGCAGGAAGTGCCAGCGAATGTCCGTCGACACTCAGGCGGAATGATGCCGAGCGGGTTCGTATGTGGGCTGTGAGAGTGGCGTCGGCATCGGCCACAAGCGGCCGAAGTGTCAGAGTGTGGGGTGCTATGGGTGTGAGGAGCAGACAGTTGAGCGTAGGCTGTACAAGTGGCCCACCCGCGGCAAGATTGTATGCTGTCGAGCCTGTAGGACTTGAGACCACCAGCCCGTCGGCCATATAGTCGGCAAGAAAATGTCCGTCGGTCGAGAGGCTCACGGTCAGCATAGCCGAGGTTTCATCTTTCAGTATAGCCACTTCGTTCAGTGCCGTGTCACAGAAAGGGGGGAGCGGCCTTTCCGATGTCACCTGCAGCCTCATCCTGTGTTCGAGAATTAGGGGTAGCGATGCCAGCCGCGGTGCTGCTTCGGCAGCTTCGTCCAGCGACATGGCGGCCAGATAGCCCAGATGCCCTGTGTTGATGCCCAGCAGGGGGACGGGTCGTTTGCCAGCCCACAATGCCGCTTGCAGGAATGTGCCGTCGCCGCCAAAGCTCAGTATTGCCCTGGTGGCTTCCGAGGGATAGTCGGATGTTACTGCCGAGGCGGGCAGTGAGACACCGCTACGGCTCAGCCATTCGGAAAAGCCGGAAGCTATTTCGAGCGCGAAACCGGCCTCGGTCAGCGAGTGGGCAAAACGTGCTATGTCGGCAGCCGCGTGTGGTTGCTCAGTGTTGCCGTATAGGGCGAGGCGTGCGTCTGCACCCAGCGTAAATCGTTCGCAGGAGATTTTTCGCATTGCTGTCCTGAATTGTGATTACGCCTCAAAGGTAGTAATTTTTTCCTTTCCCAGTGGCTCGATTAACGGCGATGTTTGCGTCCGTGGCTCTGGCTGCCACGTCGTGTGCCTTTCAGGCTTACAGGCGGCAGGGGCTTGTTCGGATTGCCGGTGTCGGCAATAAGTGCGAAGTCAAGCTGCTTCTTCTCTACGTCGGCGCGTGCCACCTGTATCTTCACTCTGTCGCCCAGTGTGTAGCGCGTGTGGGTTTTGCGCCCTACAAGACAATAGTTTTTCTCGTCGAAGTCATAGAAATCGTCGGCCAGGTCTCGCACCGGCACGAGACCTTCGCACAGGTTCTCGTCGAGTTCTACATATAGCCCCCACTCGGTCACACCGGACACCACACCTTCGTAAATCTCGCCGAGACGTTCCGACATGTATTCCACCTGCTTGTACTTGATAGAGGCACGTTCGGCATGCGAAGCCAGCTGCTCCATATCCGACGAATGGCGGCAGGCGTCTTCCGTCTTAACCTTATCCACGGACCGCCCTCCGGCCAGATAGCGGGTCAGCAGACGGTGTACCATCATGTCGGGGTAACGGCGTATGGGTGATGTGAAGTGAGTGTAATAGTCGAAGCCCAGGCCATAGTGTCCCACATTGTCGGTTGAGTAGACGGCCTTGGCCATGGAGCGTATGGCGAGAATGGAGAGCAGGTTTTCCTCGCCGCGTCCTTTCACGTCGCGAAGCACCTTGTTTATGGAGCGGTTGATTTCACGACGTGAGCCGTCGGTCTTGACCCTGAAGCCGAAGCGTGCGGCAATCAGTGCGAAATTAGCCAGCTTTTCCGGGTCTGGAGCTTCGTGTATCCGATATACGAACGTTTTGGCTTTCTTACCATTGGGCTGGCAGCCTATCTTGGTGGCTACGGCTTTGTTGGCAAGCAACATGAATTCTTCCACCAGCTTGTTGGCTTCTTTCGACACCTTGAAGAATACGCTGACCGGGCGGCCGGTCTTGTCTATGTCGAAGCGCACCTCGGCACGGTCGAATTCCAGCGCCCCATTTTCGAAGCGACGTTTGCGCAGCTGTTGCGCCAGGCTGTTCAGCAGGCCGAGTTCGCGGGCATGGTCTCCTTTTCCGGTCTCTATGATTTCCTGAGCTTCCTCGTAAGTAAACCGGCGGTCAGAGCGGATTACGGTGCGCCCTATGCGGTGGTTTACCACATTAGCTTTTGAATCCATTTCGAAAATGGCGGAATATGTCAGTTTGTCTTCATTGGGGCGAAGCGAACAGATGCCGTTCGAGAGGTGCTCAGGCAGCATGGGTATGGTACGGTCAACCAGATAGACGCTCGTGGCGCGCTGCGCCGCTTCCTTCTCTATGATAGAGCCCGGGGTCACATAGTGGGTCACGTCGGCAATATGCACACCTACCTCCCAGTTTCCGTTGGCCAGCTGGCGCACTGAAAGAGCGTCGTCGAAGTCCTTGGCATCGTGCGGGTCTATGGTGAAGGTCAGTACGCCGCGGAAGTCTTCACGCCGGGCTACTTCCTCGTCGGTTATGCCCGCACCAATCTTGTCGGCCGCTTTTTCCACTGCCTCGGGGTATTTATATGGCAGTCCGAACTCAGCGAGAATGGCATGCATTTCAGCCGTATTGTCTCCCTTACGACCCAGGATGTCTACCACCTCGCCGCGTGGGTTCATCTCATCCTCGCGCCATTGGGTTATGCGTACTACGGCTTTGTCGCCGTCCTTGCCTCCGCGCAATTTGCCACGCGGTATGACTATGTCGGCTGCCAGGAACTTGGAGTCGGTCACGAGTGCCGCATAATTCTTTTCTATCTTAAGTGTGCCGATAAACACCTGGTCTTTTCTCTCGACAATCTCGACCACCCGCGCTTCCGGTTCCGAGCCGCGACGGTAGGCTGAGACAATCACCCGCACCTTGTCACCGTTCAGCGCATGCATCGAATGTCGTTCGGCCACAAAGATTGTTTCCTCGTCGATGACGACTCCGTTCTTGCCGTTGGAGCGGCGCACGAAATAGCCGATATTCTCCGTGCCTCGGTTGACTTTGGCCTTATATTTGCCCAGGCTCACCTCGGTTATGACGTCGTCGGCGGCAAGCGCCTCCAGAATGTTGATTACGTCCATACGGTTGGCCGGACTCGTGGCATCTATGGCAAAAGCTATCTGCTTGTAATTGAAAGACTGTTTGTATTCCTTTTCCAGAAAAGCGAGTATCCGTTTTTCTACTTCATTTTTTTTGAGGCGTCTCGCGGGCGCTTTGCGGTCGGTATTGTTTCTCATGCGGCTTTAGTTCTTTTTAATGTATATAACGCTATACGAAGTATTCAGGTTCTTTTCGGTGGGAAAATGCTTCGGTGAGAGATGTTTCTCTGCCATTAATTATTTATTTCTTTCAGAATTTTCCAATATCCCGATTTGCGACCACCAATTCTCCTTATAAATCCTTTTTGTTTCAAAACTGAAATGGCACGGCTTATTGTTGAGACGGACAAATTTGATTTTTCAGTTAATTGTGCTTTTGTATCATACGGTGATGAAACAATGGCATCATAAACACGTCGTGTAACTACGTTTAATTCAGGCGTTATGCCTTTTATATCATCTTTTATATCATCTTTTATATCATCAGATTTTTGAGATATATTGACCTTGACAAGAAAAGCGGTTTCGAGAGTAAGATTGAAGTCTGCCTCTTTATTTTCGTTTGCTTTCAATTCTTCTTGAACT
Organism: uncultured Sangeribacter sp.; assembly: GCA_964452865.1. Taxonomy (GTDB): domain Bacteria; phylum Bacteroidota; class Bacteroidia; order Bacteroidales; family Muribaculaceae; genus Lepagella. The sequence goes on from CAYVNJ010000028.1 coordinate 14,795, forward strand.
CGCTGTATGCCACGACTGAAACGGTTTACAAAACCTAAGACCTTCATTGCTTCTGCTATCACTCCATTTCTATAATCGTTAACCCATGGAAAATTTTTCGGATTTGCTTTCCCGTAAAGGCCTCCGGGATTCAGTATCTCAATTCTATCGTCATATTGGTAGAATTGAACCGGGCCTTACTCTCGTAGTCACGATGGCACACTGCATTCATGAGCAGCTCTCGTATGGCCCAAGACGGATAATCTATTATATTTTCTTCTCTCAGTGCACTTACTGCCACAGGGCGTTTTTTTGCGATAGTAGTCGACACAAACGTATCAAGCTGATTTAAGATAGTCATCAGGTTGCCCGAGAATTTATAGTCACTCTCTATATCCGCACCTCGTCCAGTACCACCGAAACGCACATATTGGATATATGCACCCGGTAGTCGACGTTCCACATTATTGCCAAACATCAATATCCCTGCGTAAGTCGGGCAGTCGTGCTTCATATCATAAAATCCTAATGATTGAAGCTGAAGTCTCACGTCTCTATCATCATTGTCAAGCACGTCTTCAGGATAAGCTTTAGGAAGATAGATTTGTCGAAACAACCAGATATCTAAATCTTCCAATGAGCTGTCTAAACATGGTAATGCATCGAAAGTCTGTACATGTGATGCGCGTTTCTCATATAATTTTCTTTCATCATCTTCATTAGCAATACCTCTGCGTGGACCAACTCTAACACATATTTTCCCCTTATACTTTACAGGTGGAAAATGCGCTGGTTGAACTTCTACAACAACCACCGGCCCCTCATCAAGTTCAACTTTTTCAACCGTCATTGAAGGTTGAGGCTGAATATTGCCTTCGGTGCGTATGGAAGCTATGTTTTTCAGTAAATTATCCGTTATTTTTGTGGGAACAACTTTCCCGGTTTTGTCGTCAGCACCGATAATAAGATATCCGGGACTCTGATAGTCTGGTAAATCATTTGAAAATGCGCATATTGCTTCACCGAACTTGTCCATTTTGTCTGTAGATATAGTCCTTTCGACCCTGTCGCTCTCCAAATCATCAAGGAGATGCTGTATTTCTTTTTTGGATATCATAGTATTATTATTTCAAAATTTACCTATCGTAGACGCTGATGAGTGATTATGCCGAGAAATGCCGATTGACCTTTATTTGCAAAATTACAAAAAATACTTAGTTGGGCAAGTTGTCGGGTGTGGTGTTTGGAGGGTATTTATTTTTTATTAATTTTGTAGTCAAATTTTTTATCATAAATACCCAAATTAGTCAGTTCATCTATGAAAACAAATGTAAGAGGCCGTAGAAAGTATAAGGATTTGGACGAAATAGATGTGAATATCCTGCGTATCCTTCAGGAGAATTCTCATCTCAGTGTCAAAGAGATTGCTGCCCAGGTCAATTTGTCGTCGACCCCAGTGTTCGAACGCGTGAAGCGTCTGGAGCGCACAGGCATAATCAAAAAGTATGTGGCTGTTCTCGATGCCGAGAAGCTCAACATGGGCTTCAGTGTGTTCTGCAATGTCAAGCTCCGCAGCATCCGCCACGAAGTTGTCGACGCTTTCGCCCGCCGTATATGCGAATGTCCCGAAGTGTCGGAATGTTATAGCGTTTCCGGTCAGTATAACTTCATGCTGCGCGTCAGAGTCCCCGACATGCAGGCCTATCGACAGTTCTTGCTCAAGGTGCTCGGCGAGATTGACTCCGTGGCATCGGTCGACTCATCTTTCGTAATGAGCGAAGAGAAGAGTTCTCACTCAATCAAGTTGTAAAAACCACCCGGATTTATAGTCCGTTATTCCCCTTATGGAACGTTTTATCAACCCAAACTCAGAGGCATTCAAAAATCTCTATTTCAAGGAAACGGCCTTTCAGGACCTGATGAAGCGCCGCATCTTCAATGTTTTGCTCGTGGCTACACCCTACGACGCCTTCATGATGGAGGAAGACGGGCGTATAGAGGAGCAGGTCTACATGGAATATGCCTCGCTTAACCTCTCGTCTTCTCCACGCTTTGTCACTGTAGCGAATTATGACGAGGCACGCGAGGTCATGGCGACAACTGATTTCGACCTGGTCATGGCCATGCCCGGAGTCGACATTTCTGCCACCTTTGCCGAGGCACGCCGCATCAAGGAGTCGCATCCGGAACTCCCCTTTGTCGTTCTGACCCCATTCAGCCGGGAGGTGAGCCGCCGTCTTGAGAACGAGGACCTTTCGGGGGTTGATTACGTTTTCTCGTGGCTGGGCAATGTCGACCTCATAGTAGCTATCATCAAACTGCTTGAGGATAAGATGAACGCCCCTCACGACATATCCGATGTAGGGCTGCAGGCAATCATAGTGGTCGAGGACTCCGTACGATTCTACTCAGCCATACTGCCTTATCTCTATCGCTTTCTCCTGACTCAGTCGATGACATTTTCCACCGAGGCTCTAAACGACCACGAACGCATGTTGCGCATGCGCGGACGCCCGAAAGTCCTTCTGGCGCGTGACTACGATGAGGCCGTGGAGCTTTACGACCGATATTCCGACAACATACTCGGCATAATTTCCGATGTCTCCTACCCGAAGGGTGGCGAGAAAGATTCCGATGCCGGAATAAAGTTCGGCATGTATGTCCGGAGCAAAGACCCCCATGCGCCTATCATAATTGAAAGCTCGGAAAGTCATAACGCCGGGCGAGTGGCGGCCTTCGGAGGTAAATTCATCGACAAGAACTCGAAGACTCTCCCCCAGGATTTGCGCCGTGCCGTGCGCGACAACTTCGGGTTCGGCGATTTTATAGTGCGCGACCCCGACACGGGCAATGAAATAATGCGCATACGCAACCTCAAAGAGTTGCAGAAAAATATCTTCAACATTCCGGCTGAGGCGTTGTTCAAGCTTTGCTCGCGCAACGAGGTGTCGAGGTGGCTGTATTCGCGCGCGCTCTTTCCCATAGCAGGGGCTGTGCGCTCGGCCAGGTTTACCGACCTCGGCCAGGCTCACGCCGTGCGCAGGTTGATTTTCGATTGTATAGTCAAATACCGTCGCATGAAAAACCGTGGAGTGGTAGCTGTGTTCGACCGCGACCGCTACGACCGCTATTCGAGTTTCGCCCGCATAGGTCAGGGCTCGCTCGGAGGCAAAGGGCGCGGTCTCGCGTTCATCGACTCCATCATCAAGAAGCATCCTGAGTTTGACGACTTCCACGGCATACAGATTACCATACCTCACACCGTAGTGTTGTGTACCGACATCTTCGACGAGTTCATGGAGGCCAACGACCTCTACCCGCTGGCACTGTCCGACGTGTCCGACGAGGAAGTGCTCCAGGCATTTCTTGCCGCCCGGCTGCCCGAACATCTGTCGGCCGATTTTCTCGCCTTGTTCGAGGTGGTCGATTCGCCGCTTGCAGTGCGTTCGTCCAGTCTGCTCGAGGACTCGCACTACCAGCCCTTTGCCGGCATATACTCCACATACATGATACCCCGGCTCTCCGACCCGCAGGCCATGCTCCGCATGCTCTCCGATGCCATAAAGGGTGTATATGCTTCGGTGTTCTTCGCCGACTCAAAGGCATATATGAATGCCACACGCAACATCATCGACCAGGAAAAAATGGCAGTCATAATTCAGGAAGTTGCCGGCGACTATCACGGAGATTTCTACTATCCCACATTCTCCGGAGTGGGCCGGTCAATCAACTACTATCCTGTCGGCGGTGAAAAAGCATCCGAAGGAGTGGCCGAAGTGGCTGCCGGCCTGGGCAAATACATAGTCGACGGAGGAAAGGCGCTCCGCTTCTCGCCCGCTCACCCGCGCAATGTGGTGCAGACCTCGACCTTGCAGCTCGCACTGCGCGACACGCAGACGAGTCTTGACGCTCTCCCTTCCGACCCTGCCGTGTCAGGCCATTTCACCACCGACGACGGTTTCAACATAAAGCGCATCCCCGTGGCCGATGCCTTCGCGACCGGCGCGCTCAAGTATCTGGTGTCCACCTATGACGCTGCCGACGGCGTCTTGCGCGACACAGCCGCCGGCCCGGGTCGCAAGGTATTGACCTTTGCCAATGTGCTCAATCAGGAGGTATTCCCCCTGGCAGAGTCAATACGCACGATGCTCGCCCGTGGAGCCTATGAAATGGGCCGCCCTGTCGAAATCGAGTTTGCGGGCAATATAGCCGACAATGCCATGTCGGAGTCTGAGAAAGGGACTCTCTACTGGCTGCAGATACGCCCGATTGTCGATAAGAAAGAGATGCTCGACGACGATTTGGCTGACACCCCCGATTCGCAGCTCATATTGCGCAGCAGCCGTGCGCTCGGTCATGGCATGATGGAGGGCGTGCGCTCGGTAGTCTATGTCCGCGCCGACCGCTTCGACTCTTTGCGCACTCGCGAAATGGCTGCCGAGATTGAGGCCGTCAACGCGCGCTTTGTGGCTCGCGACGAGGGCTACATCCTCATCGGTCCGGGGCGCTGGGGTTCGTCCGACCCGGCACTCGGTATTCCTGTTCGCTGGCCTCAGATTGCCGGTGCCCGGCTGATTGCCGAATGTGCACTGCCCGGCTTCCGTGTCGAACCCTCGCAAGGCACCCATTTCTTCCAGAATCTTACGTCATACGGCGTGGGCTACTTCACTGTCGACCCCGACAAGGGTGATGGTTTCTACGATATGGCATGGCTTGATGCACAGCCGGCTGAATATGAAAGCGAATTCCTGAGGGTCGTTACATTCGACAATCCCATGGGCATAGCCATCAACGGGAGAAAGTCAGCGGGTGTGGTCACTAAACCGGAGTCGTTGTGAAAGCTCGCGAGGCCTTTTTTCATCCGAGGCGTACTGCCCGGCGGCTGAATGATGCTGAGGAGGAACTCCGCACTCTGCGAGCGGCAGAAGCCGACAGTCATGAGGCATTGGCTGCTGCTGAAGGTCGCGTTGCGGAATGCGAAGCCGAATGTACAAGATTTGAGGCGACGGTAGCCTCATTGCTTGACCAGCTGGCTGCTGTGCGCTCAGAGCTTGATGCTGAACGTGCTTTTACTGACGACATCGACGAGTTGAACAGCCGTTTTGCAGAGATGAAAGCCATTAAGCAGAAATATGAAGCCCGTATTTCAGAACTGAAAGAGGCGTTGCGCGCTGAGCGTGAGCTAAAACGCGCCCCGGCGGTCGACCTTTCCGAAGAAGCGGCTGCATCGGTCGAAGAGCAGGCTGAACTGCCCGCATCCGACGACGACTGGCTTCTCCCGCTGGCCTGACCGCACATAGAAAGTAGCCGTGGGGTGTCGAAAGGCGTAGCCTCTTTTTGTATCGGGCGCACGAGCCGTGCGCCCCTACGTTCAGCTGATTTTAATGCATATATCCCACCCCTCGATGTAGGGTTGCACGGCTCGTGCAACCGCGCTACTCAATGGTAAATAACTGCAGCCCGCGGCTACTATCGGGATGCGCTCTGCCGGCGCATCTTTTGATTACGAACATACATTGCCTACCTTTGGCTGCGTACCGTTTTCCTGTCATTTTGCTATTCGAATGTTAAAATCGCATTTTTATGGCGTAAATATTTGGATTTATCGAAATCCTTTTTTTATATTTGCGAATATTTAATCAATAAAACAGTAAGATTATGGCAAGATTTCTCCAACTGACCATGCTTCTGCTTTGCCTAATTGCAGGTAGCACCACATCATCCGCCGACAAACTATACCTCAGCGGAATAGAATGTATAAATCATACATTCCCAAATAGTTCCGACTTCTCATTCAAAAGTCTGTTTCAGTATGATGACAACGATGATATAGTGCAGATGGATATTAATAATACTATAAATGAGATGATTCTCAAGAACTATATTACTCTACCGGCATCTGTTACTTTCAAGTTCGATTACAAAGAAGGTGTTCTAAAAACCGCTGAGTATATGGATTCCAACGGTAAGTCTTTAACCGGTACAGTAGATATTAAATCCATAGAAAACGGCAAAATTGTCGAAACCTCAATATCAGATAGCAAGTCGGAATCAAACGAAGTATTTAAGGTAGAATATGATGAAAACGGACTGCTTGTTAAGTCGGAACGTATTTCGACCTCCGATACAGAGATAAGTGATAATGATGACAGCATGATTGAGTACATTTATATTCATAACACTCAGGGACAGATATCCAGAATAGAACTTTCTAATGGAAAATACGGAGGCTGCTGGAGTTTAGACTATGGTAATAGCGGAGAGATTGAAAAGTGCTATTACACAGACTATCAGATTAACACCCCTGTTATGAGAACATTAGAGTTCTCATATCTTGACATTGAGGATTGTAGTATCGTTGCACCAAATCCTATACAGTTTATTTACGACACATTGTATAAGAATGTATTTACATGTAACAACTTCGCTCAACCTTTATCTATTCCAGAGTGTATCGCACAAATATTGTACCGACAACAGAATCATGTCATTAGAACAATATCCGAATATAGTGGCCAAAATAATAAATTATGTGATTTTGAGCTAAAATATCAGACTGAGCGTCCTACAGCCGGAGTAGCGGAAGTAATGATGCCTGCAGATGCAAACCCGGAATACTACAACCTGCAGGGGCAGAAAGTGGCTGCTCCGGAGGAGGGAAGCATCTACATAGTGAAGCGCGGCTCGAAAGCCTCAAAGGAGGTTTACCGCCGATAAACGCGAGTACATAAAAAAATGCGCGCCGGAGAGTGCGCACGGAAAGTAGCCGTGGGGTAAGCGTAGCGCACCCCGCGGTTCGTCGTATTAAGAGGGGAGGTAGCTGTCGGGATGCGCTCTGCCGGCTCATATTCTATAAATCGGAGGGGTGATAACTGATTGCAATTAATTTTTTCTTAAATTTGCCCGGTTAATACTTTTACAAGTTACAAGATGCCTACGCGGAAATATAACTTAATCAACAACACTTGCGGGTGGATAGTCTTTGCCATTGCGCTCGTGACATATTGGCTCACTCTCGAGCCGACCGCTTCTTATTGGGATTGCGGTGAGTTTATAATTCAGGCTGACAAGCTCGAGGTAGGTCACCCGCCGGGCAACCCGCTGTTTATGCTTACGGCGCGCTTTTTTGCCAATTTCGCACCTTCGGCCGATAAGATTTCGGTCATGGACAATGCCATGAGCGGGCTCTTGAGCGCACTGACAATACTGATGCTGTTCTGGACCATCACGCATCTTGTCAGGAAGTT
>CAYVNJ010000029.1:0-21906 GCA_964452865.1 uncultured Sangeribacter sp.
TAAACATCGCATGCCTCGTCAAAGTAATCCACCTCATTTTCGCCGTATGTCGATTGCGAGCTTTACCGAGCAACGCATTGAGGTTAGCTCCGTCATAATAAAGCAATCCGCCCGCTTTGTGTACGAGGTCAGCTATCTCTACTATATCGGTCTCGAACATACCCAATGTATTGGGGTTCGTCATCATGATACCTGCGATTGTATCATCCAAAAGCGGTTTGAGGTCTTCCACATCAATAGAACCGTTAGGTTTTGACTTGACTTCAACCACCTCAAGGCCGGATACCATTGCCGATGCAGGATTAGTACCATGTGCTGAGTTTGGAACGATGACTTTAGTACGTTTGTTGTCACCACGCATGCGATGATACTGACGCATAATCATCAGACCGGTAAGCTCACCATGAGCTCCTGCGTAGGGATTAAGTGTAAATTCTGACAGTCCAGCCAATTCAGAAAGGGATTGCTGAAGATTATAGTACATCTCCAGTGCTCCCTGAACGCTTTCTTCATCCTGCAGAGGATGTAAAGAAGCAAATTCAGGCATTGCTGCAATTTCTTCATTGATTTTGGGATTGTACTTCATTGTACAGCTACCCAGAGGATAAAACCCGGTATCTACACCGAAATTCTTGTTTGACAAATTGGTATAGTGACGTACAACGTCCAGCTCGCTCACCTCAGGGAGCTCAGCAGGAGTCTCACGCATCAGGTCTTCAGGAAGTGTCGCCAAACCGTCTACACCATAGTTGTCTGCCGGAAGCTGATATCCTTTGCGGCCGGGACGTGACAACTCAAAAATCAGTTTATCATATTGTATCATAATGTTCAGGCCTCTTTCTTGATTAATTCTACAAAGTTGTCAATCTCTTCGCGTGTACGTTTCTCAGTAACGGCAAATGCAACAAGACCACCACCAAGGTTGACACCGCCCATAATTCCATGCTTGAGCAATTTTTTGTTGAGAGCATCAACATCAAGGTCTGTTCGCAATGTGAATTCTTTGAGGAACGGTTTATCAAATTCTGCACGGAACAATCCGGTCTCGATAAGCTTATTGCAAAGATAGTGAGCGCCATCACAGCTCAGTTTATTGACTTCGACAAGACCATTTTTACCGAGCAATGACATGTAGATAGTCACATATAAAGCCATCAGCGACTGGTTGGAGCAAATGTTCGATGTAGCTTTCTCACGACGGATGTGTTGCTCGCGTGCCTGCAGAGTGAGCACAAAGGCACGTTTACCGTTAATGTCTTTTGAAGCACCTACAACACGACCCGGCATCTTGCGGAGATTAGCATGATTGCAAGACATATAGCCGAGATAAGGTCCGCCGAAACTCAGAGGTACACCGAGTGTCTGACCGTCGCCGCAAGCTATATCTGCACCCCATTCCGCAGGAGTTTTAAGGACAGCCAGAGCGGAGGGGTCGGCATTGATACCGAACAGAGCTTTAGCTGCATGCAGCGTATCTGCGACACCAGTGAAATCTTCTACTATACCATATTTATTAGGCTGGGGTAGGATAGCGCCGGCCACATCTCCTGCTTCGAGCTCTTTAGCAAGAGCTTCAAGGTTGGTAACACCTTCCAGTTCCGGTATCTCAGTAAGTTCGCAACCATGGAATTTGGCATAGGTGCGAACAACATTGATAACGCGCTCAGGCATTGTAGATGAGATAAGTACACGGTTCTTCTTACGCGCGGCTGCAATCATCATAAACATGACTTCAGCGGTTGCGGTTGCGCCATCATACATAGATGCATTGGTACATTCAAGTCCTGTGAGTTCAGAAATCATACTCTGATACTCAAAAATATACTGCAGTGTACCCTGTGAAATTTCAGGCTGGTAAGGAGTATATGCTGTCAGGAATTCGCTGCGCTCTATTAGCTGGGGAATAACAGCAGGAGCATAGTGGTCGTAAGCACCCTGACCGGCAAAGATTGTCAGTGAACGGTTCTTTGCCGCCAGCTCCTTAAAGAATTTGCGAAGTTCTATCTCAGACATTGCCTCAGGAAGATTATAATCGCGTCCGAGGCGAACGGATGCCGGTATATCGCTGAAAAGAGCATCAACACTGTCTGCGCCGATAACTTCGAGCATGTGGCGGATGTCTTCTTCTGTATGCGGAATATATCTGTCGCTCATTATTTATATTGTTGAAAAATATTATGTTTTATTTGTTTGGCCGTCAGTATCAACTGATAAATGTGCATATGCCGCAGCCTCCCTAATCAGGAAAGCCACGGCACGTTGTTCTGTGTCTTATGGCTTGAAATTAAGCCTCGCAGTGTTTCTCGTATGCTGCTGCATCAAGCAGTTTTTCTACTTCTGAAGCATCAGACACTTTCACTTTCATAATCCAGTTTGCGAAAGCATCTTCGTTGATAAGCTCAGGGTTGTCTTCGAGAGCTTCGTTGATTTCCACAACCTCACCGCTAACGGGAGAGAAAAGGTCGCTTGCAGCCTTTACAGACTCAACGGCACCGAATTCTTCGCCGGCTGTTACTTCGTCGCCAACTTCAGGCATGTCAACATATACAATGTTGCCAAGTGCATGCTGTGCGTAATCAGAAATACCTACAGTTGCGATTTCGCCTTCAAGTTTCACCCATTCGTGTGAATCTGCATAACGCAGATTTTCTAATACTTTGCTCATGTTGTATTTTGTGTTTAAGCTTTGGTATTGATGTTTGTTATTTATTTCTTATAGTTCTTATCGTAGAATCTCTTCTTGACAACCTTGCCGGGGAAAGCCTTTTTGCGGATTTGAACCTGAACGGGAGTACCAAGTTTGTCAAACGGTTTCTCTATCATAGCCATTGCAACGCTCTTGCCTGTAGAGATAGAGTTGTAGCCGGTGGTGATATAACCTATTTCACGGCCTTCTTCGTTGAGCACTTTATAGCCGTGGCGAGGGATTGCCTTACCTTCAAGTTCTATACCGACGATACGAGCTTTGACACCTTCTGCTTTCTGTTTTGCAAGTGCCTCTTTACCGATAAATTCGGGTTTGTCCAGTTTTACAAACATGCTGAGGCTTGCTTCGATAGGAGTGATGTCAGCTGAAAGCTCGTCTCCGTAAAGTGGCAGACCGACCTCAAAGCGAAGAGTGTCGCGACAACCGAGTCCACAGGGTACTACACCGGCTTCCATGAGTTTCTTCCATGTACGGCGGATGAATTCGTGGCTCGCGTAAATCTCGAAACCATCTTCTCCGGTATATCCTGTTCGGCTGACGATTACATCTTCGTCATCCATGTGGAACACCTTGAAATTGTAGAACTTGATGTCACGCACTTCCATGCCGAGAACATTCACCAAAGTGTCTTCTGCCTCAGGTCCCTGAACAGCTACCTCACCGTAATAGTCGCTTTCGTTCTTTATTTCTACATCGAAACCTTCGGAGTTTTTCATTATCCATTCGAAGTCCTTGTCGATGTTAGCAGCATTGATAACGAGGAAATATTCTTCGTCGTTCACTTTGTAAACGAGCAGGTCATCAACTGTACCACCATTTTCATAGCACATCATGCCATAGAAAATCTGGCCGTCTGGAGCACCTGTAACATCATTTACGAATATGTGGCTCACGTATTTGTAGGCATCCTTTCCTTTCACTCTTACTTCGCCCATGTGGCTCACGTCAAATACACCTACGTGCTGACGCACCGCATTGTGTTCTTCAACGATTGTAGAATACTGGATGGGCATGTCGAAACCGCCAAACGGCGACATCTGTGCACCTTGCGCTACATGAAAGTCATGAAGACACGTTTTGATGAGATTCTCTTCCATTTCTTTAGGTTATATTTTATTTCAATATGTTTTTTCTCAATCCGCTTTAATATCTCTTTCCATTGAGACAAATAGCTTCCGATGTCTTTACGAAATCTTTACAAAAGTACTAATTAACCGAGATTTATCCAAATTTAATCATACAATGCTGATTTATTTATTTGAAAGTATCCGGCAGGTCATTTTCATAAAGTACAGTATCTCCTGATGACAGTATTTCCGAAAGTATTTTTTGTGCATCGCTGAACGAGTCAACCGTAAACACATTTTCTTTATCCATGCCTGCTGCATTAATGCCGGATGTGATAGCCTCACGATTGTAATGACCAACTATTATGGCAATATCAGCACTCTTGGCTATGCGTTCGCCAAACTGTTTGTTAAGTTCAAATTGTTTATCCCCCAACTCAATCATGCCTGGAGTAACCACTATTTTCTTACCAGTATTAAAACCTTGCAAGACATCCAGTGCCATTTTTGAACCAAATGCATTGGAATTAAATGCATCATCAATTATAGTTACCCCACCGGGTGTCCGTTTTACGCTTAGACGGTGTTCAACCTGGTTTAAGCGTCCTACGGCATAACGTATTTTCTCTTCAGACATACCGAGAGCACGCGCCGTAACTATTGCAGCCAATAGATTTGATATATTGCATTCTCCGACGAGTGGAGTTGTATAATGCTGGACACTGCCGTCTGAACCGATTACATCGAAATCAGTCCCGAAGGGAGAATACTTCACATTCATCGCATGAAATTGCACACCTTCCGAATTGCTTACGGCATAACGTAAAGCAGCAACATTGTCGACTATACGTTCAGCACACAGCTCGAAGTCATTATTAATTATAGCCAATCCGTCGGAAGGAAGTGCATCTATAAGTTCAAATTTTGTTTTCTGAACATTCTCAAGCGACCCGAAAGTTTCCAGATGCATCGGACCGACAGCCGTGACTATCCCTATTGAGGGGTGAACCAAGTCACAAATTTCCTTTATATCGCCACGCTGTTTTGCTCCCATTTCGCAAATAAATACTTCGTGATATGGCTTCATCATTTCGCGGACTGTACGTATCACACCCATCGGAGTGTTGTACGACCCCGGAGTCATCAAAACTTCAAATCCTTCACTCAATATAGCCTCCAGATAATGTTTAGTACTTGTCTTGCCGAAACTTCCGGTTATTCCTATGACTTTCAGATTAGGCATCGAACGCAGTATGCCCGCAGCCTCATTATAATAGCGTCTGTTAATCAGTTTCTCAACAGGAATAAGAATAACGACTGCGGCTATCACGAAGCAGTACGACAATATAGCTATCAACAGTCCTGTACCAAGAGGAAATCTGATTCCTACGATAGACACACCACCGAACGAAATCAACTGATAATACGACAGTATAGCTACAACATACACCAATAGAGCCAAGAGTGCAGTAACCGAATATATACGCCACACTCTGCGAGTAAACACAAGTGGCTTCTTATATTTTTTACGCAGTATTATCACGCACTTGCATAACGCCGTTATTGCAATAATAATGGCTACAGCTTGCGGAGCAACCAAAGTTGAAAACAATGCAAAAAGCAAAGCGAGGTCAACAAGTCGCCAGGCCGTCATATAATTGCCGCGTAGCCACCGTCTATATCGACTTATGCGATAGCTGTTTTGTTGAAGCATCTGGATGTCATGCTTAAAATTCAGCAATATATATATGCCCGTTACTATAAAGATTACAAGCGAAATAGCATTCATGACAATTCTTTTTTCAAAAATTCTTTCAATACAGCCTTAAATCCTACCGGGTTATCAAGGAATGAATAATGACCGCAGCCATCAAAACTCACAAGGCCTGCATCAGGAATAAGACGTTCCATTTTCTTAGCGTCAGAGAGAGGAGTAGCAGTATCATCTGCCCCCCATATCAATAACGTTGGAGCTTTAATTGACGGCATCACACTGCAGAGGTCTTCGTTCACACATTTGCTCATCACGGCTCTCATTCGCGGAGAAGCATTATTGTAATCGCTCGAACCTGCTTTTTTGCGATAATTCGAAATTATTTTTTCGCCTCGGCTTTTACCCAATATTATCGGAAGACACTTTTTAGCAATCTTATACGAATATACCTTAAAGTAATACTTTAGACTGCGCCGCGGTTTGACTCCGGCGGCATCCACCAACACTACTTTTCTGACATCATTTCTTGAAGCATATAAAATAGACATTCTTCCGCCAAACGAATGGCCTATTAAAATAGGACAGCTTATCCCGAGAGTCATGATAAACGACTCAAGCTGACGGGTAAAATCTTCAATACCCCATATACCGTCCGGTTCTTCAGTCTGTCCATGCCCTGCAATATCAAGTGAATAAACATGCATTTTATCAGCAAGAATATTCTCTATTGACTTCAAAGTACTATGATTACAGCCCCACCCGTGCAGGAGAACGACCGGGACACCTTCCGACGGCCCGCTTTCGGAATAATGGAGCTTAATACCGTCTATGATTATATCTTTTTCAACAGCCATTTATAGTGTTGTTATCACACGCACAAAGGTAATACAAATTCGTTACTTATGAAAAAAGAGCGGAAATGTATTTCATACACTTCCGCTATTATATCAGATAAGTCCTACTGTCATTCATTGATAACACGCCGAGCACCGAGATACCTTGACACATAATAGCCTGCGTAATCGCTGACAGTGACACCTTTTATGCTTGCATGAATAAACTTGAAAGTACCTTTTTCATTATCTGCCGATACAACGATACCGACATGACCGACATTCTTGCCACTGTTACGGCTTGTAAAAAACACGAGGTCTCCTTTTCTTAGGTCATTTTTGCTTACAGCCTTTCCCTGAGTAAATTGTGCACGCGATGATGGAGAAAGAGTATATCCGAATTGCTTGTATACATAACTTGAAAAACCGGAGCAATCAAATGCTGACGGTCCTTTTGCGCCATGCACATAGCGCTTGCCGATATGTTTATGTGCTTCTTTGAGTAAATCGGCAATCATTTGATTAGATTCAGGCGAAAGAACGGCTTCGCGAGCTTCTATTTCCTGCTTAATAAACTTACTTACAGAACTTTTATCAATAGTACTTTTATGATTGGCCAATAATTCCTTGTGCATTTTCGAATGAGCTTCAGAACGCTTCTCTGCAGCAGTCTGGAGCGGCGATACAATCGCACACAAAGCCGTAAGTATAGATATTGCTAATGCCTTATATTTCATTAAAATAAATCGTCTCTTTTGGGTTAGTGTTGCAAAGGTATAAAATTTTTCTTTAACTCACAACTTAATTCCTCCTTAATTACAGATATTTAACCCTCTTTAGCAAATGGCACACTTTAAGCTCAAATGTGCAAAACACATACTATTTCGACATTATTTATTATATTTGCAATCGGTTAATTCGTATCAATATTATACTAATACTTATCTATTATGAAGCTTATAAACTCTGCACTGGCTATCGTTTGTTCATGTGCTGTAATGCCGGTGGCAAATGCAAAAGACAGGCTTACACATAATCCCCATGCAACCAATCAGGAAACAATACTTCATGCATGGAGCTGGAATTTCCCGACTATTGCAAAAAACATGAAACGCATAGCTGATGCCGGATTTACAATGGTTCAGACATCCCCGGCTCAGGCATGCTTCAATCCTGAGGGCGGCTCAAAAAAACTTTTCGATGAAAAAGAAGGTAATTGGTACTATTATTATCAGCCCACCGATTGGACAATCGGCAACCAGATTGTCGGCACACGCGATGAGATGAAAGCTATGCTTGATTCAGCTGCCGAGTATAATATACGAGTAATTGTTGATGTTCTCCCAAATCACACTGCATTCGATATTGATGCAGTCAGCGACAATCTGTATCGAGCTGTCGGTGGTCGAGATAAATTGTTCCATACTCATGGTCTCGACCCTATATACGATTATAATGACCGCGAACAATGCACCCTCGGTGCAATGGGTAATCTTCCGGATGTTAATACAGAAAATCCTGCATTTCAGAAATACTACCTTAAATATGTCAACGACCTTATAGGACTCGGAGTACGTGGATTCCGCTATGATACAGCTAAACATATCGGTGTACATTCTGACCCGGTTGATAAGGAAGCAGGGGTGAAAGAAAATGATTTCTGGGATGTTGCGACTGGTCGCAAAAGTGTCGGAGGAGTCAAACTTGCCGTTCCTTACGATGAATTATTTGTTTATGGTGAGGTTCTGCAAGATAAAAATGTACCGGAACTGGAATATGCTGAATATATGGGTCAGACAGCATCTTCATACGGACATATATTGCGTGAAATGCTTGAAAAACGCGATGCATCCGGAATTGACATTGCTAACTGGCGACACAATGCCGCTCCCGAATACCTTACGACATGGGTTGAAAGTCATGATACATACTGCAACGCCCATGAAAGCGCCGGGCTTTCAGCCAACCAAATCAGACTTGGCTGGGTATTTTTAACAGCCCGTCAGAATGGAACTCCACTATTCTTCTCACGCCCGATGAATTCATCTAAAGATAATGTTTGGGGAGATAACGTTATAGGAGCAAGAGGCAATGACGAGTTTTTTCATCCTGAAGTGGCTGCAGTCAATAAATTCCGCACGGCAATGAAAGGAGAGAAAGAAGACATCCGTATTTCTGATAATGGAAAAGTCATCGCAGTCAATCGGGGTAAAAAAGGAACAGCTCTTGTCAACCTTAATGAATTCGCAAGCCCGGTTAATCTGAAAACAGGTTTGCCCGACGGAAAGTATCTTGACACAGTATACGGCAAGGAATTTATCGTAAAAAAAGGATACCTGCAAGGTTACCTTGCTCCGGAACGTTCATACATTCTATATAATAAGTAATCCGGATGCTTGAATTATATCCCAGGCAAGACAAAATAGGTCATGGCGGCTCGTTACCAGCCATGACTTACTTTTACGCACTTCTGTGTACACTTGGTTTTACACTCATCCTATTTTTTGTTCCTTACCAAATTGATGACTTCTGGTACATAAATCCATATCGCGACTATAAATTCGGCATAAATCCGCATTTTAATTTCACGGACGGCATAGAGAGTCTCAAATGGCATTACTATTATGACAACGCCCGATTAGCCAATATGTCGACTCCGATAACGCTTGTTCTTTTCCCTAAATGGCTTTTCAATATATTATCTGGAATTGTACTATGGTTTATGTTCTATTTTGAATTAAAGCTTGGTGCATATCGGACAAAAGCAGACCCGGCTACAGATTGTATGTTGATATCGACATGTGTACTTCTTTTGCCATGGTTCAACTTTATACTGACCGCCGATTTCTTTCTGAATTATGTATGGTCT
The DNA here is from genome assembly GCA_964452865.1 of uncultured Sangeribacter sp. Lineage (GTDB taxonomy): Bacteria > Bacteroidota > Bacteroidia > Bacteroidales > Muribaculaceae > Lepagella. Next base: position 9,191 of record CAYVNJ010000029.1, read on the forward strand.
GCCGCCGCCATGTTGCTCTTTCTATGGCTTATCATTACTCCAGAAAAGGTCGGAAAGTTACCTCCTTGGCTGAAAATTATAATTTGCATATTTATGATACCGGCAGGTGCAATGCACGAAGCGGCATCTGCACCAGCCTGTCTGTCGGCCGCTTATATAATCTTCACAGATAGGGGTCAACATACAAAAATTCGTATGATACTTCTCGGTTGCTTCGCCCTTGGAACAGCATGGGTTTGCTTCGCGCCCTCAGTTTTAAGTCGGTTTAATTCTTCTGTTGGATTAAATGGATTTAGACAAATGTTAACCTTGAATAATTTGTTGACGGTTTACTTGTATTACGTATTTTTTTTAGAAAGCATCATAGTCTTATCTTTCAAAAGGTTTAGAAAAAAATTAACAGACTACCGTATTAATATTGTATTAGTTGCCTTGTCAATATCCGTTATATTTTCCTTCATCATCACACAAACATCTGGATTTGGAGGCGCGAGGACGGGTTTTATAGGATATGTATTCGCTATCCCTGCAATATGGCTTATGTTCCGCGCAATCGGGCTACATTCATCTTATTGGGTATCAATATTAGCTGCCACCGTATCTATTACAAACCTTTGTGTTACAGCATACTATCAATATATTTTAAAAAACGAACACGATATTATTACAGAAAAAATGCTTAACACCGACCAAGATTATATAGTGCATGACATAATGAAAGGGAACGAAATTTCACCATTGACCCTTGGTAAAACGTGTAAATCTTATTTATCAACATCCCAATATGATGAATTTAATAAATTTTATCGACCTGACCAATCAATTGCAATAGTCCCTTCAATAGTATCCAATACCCCAGCTGAAGAATGCGAACCAATTGACAAGGAAAACAATATCTATCAAATAGGAGACTATCTGTTCGCCAAGAATTCTTCTCGACACTTCGATACTGGATTAGTGACAATTAATTACAACGACGGCTCATCCTTACATACTTATGTCCAACCGATGAATTATTCGAAAGGTAATGACAGATATTGTTTCTTCATGCTTTGGCAACCTCGAAATTTCTATGGAAAATATGTAGAAAGCATTGCTTTTGAATAACGTCACATAAATAGAAAACCAATCCATACCACGAGATTAAAAAAAATTATTACTTTTGCAGTAAACTTTACATACATACTGATATGAGAAAGAACATCGTTGCCGGCAACTGGAAAATGAACACCAATGTTAACGAAGGTGTTGCCCTTGCCAAAGAAGTGAACGAAGCGCTAAAAAATGTAACTCCTAAATGCGACGTAGTTATCTGCGTACCATTTACACATATTTACCCTGTGGCACAAGTTATCGACACTGAACGACTCGGACTCGGTGCTGAAAATTGCTCCAATCATGACAAAGGAGCTTACACCGGAGAGGTGAGTGCCGACATGGTAAAATCTGCTTGTGCTGAATACGTTATTCTCGGCCACAGCGAACGTCGTCAATATTTTGGTGAAGATAATGAAATGTTGGCCGCTAAGTTGCGTTTGGCTCTTGACGCCGGCCTGATGCCAATATTCTGTGTTGGCGAAATGCTTGAAGACCGCGAAAACGGGTCGTATAATGATGTTGTCAGCCGTCAGCTCGATGCAGTCTTCACCCTTCCGGCTGAAGACTTCAAAAAGGTAATTCTGGCTTACGAACCTGTCTGGGCAATCGGCACAGGCAAAACAGCAACAGCAGAACAGGCAGAGGACATGCATGCTCACATACGATACGTAGTTTCTGAAAAGTATGGTAAAGAAATTGCAGACAATACTTCAATCCTCTACGGAGGAAGTTGCAAACCTGGAAATGCACGCGAGTTGTTTGCAAAACCCGATGTAGACGGCGGCCTTATAGGCGGCGCCGCTCTCAAGGCAGACGACTTCATGGGCATTGTAGCTGCATTTGACTGATAAATAAAGCGTATTCCTAAAACGAACTCATTTTGAGAACGTCATTCATAACAAAGTTATTCCTGGCGATAACGTTTATATGTTTATCAGCCGGGAATACTGCGTATTCTCAGCAACGCGAAAATAATATAATTGAACGTATCGAAGCAGAAACTGATGGTGCTGTGACTTTTGACATTCCTGACGACATAATGCGACTGATTTTTGCGAAGCCTAAAGCGCAACCGCGTCAAGATAATCGTCCGGGAATACACAAAGTCATGGGATATCGCATCCAGATATTCAGCGACGGACGTACACCTCAGACATTGCAGGCTCGCGCATCTGCACGCGGAAATGCCGTGAGTGCACGTTTTCCGAAATATCGTGGTCAGGTATATGTCTTTTCAAAATCGCCTAACTGGTACTGTCGTATAGGCAATTTCAGTTCGCAATCGGCAGCCAATGCCGCTTTGGCAGAGCTAAAAAGAGCATTCCCCGCTTTTGCTGCCGAAATGCGGGTTGTAAAATCGCCTATTGTTGTAATTAAATAAGCATACCAAGTACTTTATAATACTTTTTATTATCCAACTGTGAGCAGTAAAGAGACACTTGATGAAGCCCTTGTGGCTGAAATTGCACATCACTATAAAGAAATCATACGCTTGCTTGGCGAAGACCCTGAGCGTGAAGGATTGGTCAAAACGCCAGTACGTGCGGCCAAAGCTATGTTGGCATGTACATCCGGCTACAGACAGGATGCTCTCGACATTGCAAAACGAGCCATTTTTGAGCATGATGGTTCGCGCATTGTCATGGTCAGAAACATTGAATTCTATTCATTATGCGAACATCATATCCTCCCGTTCTTCGGTCATGTCACAGTAGGATATATTCCTGACGGCAAAATAATAGGATTGTCTAAACTCGCACGTATTGTCAATGTATTTGCACGACGTCTTCAAGTGCAGGAGCGTCTTACCGCTGAAATCTGCAATTTGCTTAGTCGGGCACTGCCTAACAAAGGCGTAATAGTTCTCTGCAATGCAGAACACCTCTGCATGAAAATGCGTGGTGTTGAAAGTCAAGATTCCAACACCTCAACTATGGAGTATACAGGCATGTTCGAAAATAGCCCGGAACTTAGGGAAGAGTTTCTACGAATGGCAGCTCTCTGAGACTGTCATCAATCCATGCGGTCGCGATAGTCGGCATAGTCATAATGACGGAGCAGAATCATCTCTCCGTCATTTTTGCATAACCATATATCGGGATGCTGAATACCGTTGAACATGTTTGTCTTCACATTAGTGTAATGATTCATATCCTCGAATATGAGTCGGTCACCTACATGTAGTTCCTGGTTAAAACCCCAGTCGCTGATATAATCTCCGCTCAGACATGAGTTACCACCGATACGATAGCGGAATGGTCCGTTTTCATCACTCTCCGTAATAGCCGGTTTGTATGGCATCTCCAGACAGTCGGGCATGTGGCATGCAAAAGAAGCATCCATTATGGCTGTTTTTATACCGGCATTCTCCACGATATCGAGCACTCCGGCATGCAGGTCGCCGGTTCGCCATGTAAACGCGCTTCCTGGTTCCATTATAAGTTTAAGTCCAGGATAGTCTTTATGCAGTTGATTAAAGATTTCAATCAGTTTATCTACATTATATCCGGCGCGTGTCATCAGATGTCCGCCCCCCATATTCAGCCATTTCACCTTATCAAGCAAATGGCCATATTGTTGCCGAACAGACTGAAGAACTTGCTCCAAGTCTTCTGCAGACGATTCGCATAAAGCATGAAAATGTAAACCTTCAAGACCCTCAGGCAATCCGGCAGAAACATCCTCCGGTTCAACACCGAAACGCGAACCGGGTAGACATGGATTATATATATCCGTTTCCACGACACTGCATCGGGGATTAATGCGCAACCCCGGACTTACTTTCTTTTCGGGATGGCTTGCATTATAAGCATCGAGTTGCGGACGGAACTTCTCATACTGGGCAATTGAATTGAATGTGATATGTGTACTGCCTTCAAGAAAACGGCAGAATGAATCTTCGGTATATACCGGACAATAAGTATGAACATCACCTCCAAGATAATCATTTGAAAGTCGCATTTCATTAAGAGAACTTGCGGTTGACGAACGTATATATTCGGCGATAATGGGAAATGTTTTCCATAGGGCATTCGCTTTCAACGCCATTATTATGTCTACATTCCCCTCTCTGCAAACCTTTGATATAAGTTCTAAATTGCTACGTAAACGGTCTTCGTATACTATATAGCATGGGGTAGGAGGCAAGGTAATATTAGATGTCATAGTAATCAATCAATTATATCAAATTTTGCAAAGCGCAACATAAGTTTCTTACGGCCGGTATTCTTAAAATCCACATATATGAATGTTCCGTCAGCCCCTTTCTCTTTGGATACAATAATACCCGGTCCGAAACGATGATGAACGATGCGCATACCTTCTTTCAATTCCGATTCTTCATGTAATGAACCTTTATTTGCTTCGGACGTGGGCAGAACATTAGATATTGGTTTCATCCCGATATTAACTCTTGGAGGAGCTGGTGCTACTCTGGGTCTATACTTCTGAAGAGGATTAATGAATCCGGATTCAAAAGAAGGGATAGTTTCAGAGGCTTGAATATGCAGGAATCTTGGTGATATATCTGATAAAAATCTTGACGGGCGGGTGGATACTGTCTGACCGTTGCGAAACCGTGATTTCGAATATGTCAGTGTGCACCGACGCATTGCTCGAGTTATAGCTACATAGAGAAGCCGACGTTCTTCCTCAATTTCTTCAGGTCGTGATTGCGACATCTGCGAAGGGAATAGGTCTTCTTCTGTTCCAACGATAAAGACATTCCCGAATTCAAGACCCTTGGCGGCATGCACGGTCATTAAAGTCACCTTGGGTTCATTATCTTCTTCATCCTTATCCTGGTCGGTAGCCAATGATACTTCAGACAGGAAGTCTGATAATGCCTGTGTATCTTCGCCGCTCTCAGTACGTTCATCGGAAAATTCTTTCACTGCCCCGAGTAATGCACTAAGGTTCTCACGTCGGCTGATTTCCTCAGGAGTCTCCCTCTGTTTACTAACACTGAGAAGCTTGGCATTAATATATATTCTTTCCGCAATAGCATAAGCAGATTCGCCTCGAACGTTCATATCGATAAACTCCTTCATCAGAGTTGCGAAACTATTGAGCTTGTTAAGTGTACCTGAATGGACATTAAGGTTATATTTGTCAGGGTGCGAAACTATTTCGAACATGGGCACAGAATGAGTCTGCGATGCCTCTCGGATTTTTTTAACAGTTGTCTGCCCGATGCCGCGTGCGGGATAATTTATCACGCGCTGCAATGCTTCGTCATCCGACGGATTGACAGTAAGACGGAAATAACATACAGCATCTTTTATTTCCTTTCGCTGGTAAAATGACAATCCTCCATATATACGATAGGGTATATTGCGTTTCCGCAGAGCTTCTTCAAGGACACGAGATTGAGCGTTAGTACGATAAAGCACAGCATAGTCAGAGTACTTATCGTGAGCGATAAGTCGTGTATTCATTATCGAATTTGCCACAAGAGCAGCTTCCTCCATATCGCTGTAAGTTGAAATAACCTCAACCGGAGTGCCCGTCTCATTCTCACTATACACCTTTTTAGCAATCTGGTGTCTGTTCTTTTCAATCAAGCTTCCGGCTGCAGAGACTATATTTTTTGTTGAGCGATAATTTCGTTCGAGTTTGAAAATCTGCAGCCCTTTGTATCTTTTCTCAAGAGTAAGTATGTTATTAATGTTAGCTCCACGGAATGAATAGATGCTCTGAGCGTCATCACCTACCGCGCAAAGCATTGGGTGCTCTCCTGCCAACTGCTTTATTATAAGATGTTGTGCGAAATTAGTATCCTGATACTCATCAACGAGGATGTATCTGAAAAAATCCTGATAATGACGTTTTATATCCGGAAAGTCCCGAAGAAGCACATTCATGTAATAGAGTATATCGTCAAAGTCCATAGCCTGAGCTATCCTGCAACGAGCCTCATATTGTTTGAATATGGCATAAATCATTGGCCTTTCAGCATTGGCATCCCTTCGAATCAATTGTGCATCCTGAGCATATTGGTGGGCATTGATTAGAGAATTTTTAGCGTTAGAAATGATGGCCTGTACTTGCGAAGGTTTATAAACCTTATCATCAAGATTATTGTCCTTAATGATTGTAGAAATTAACGACTTAGAGTCGGAGGCATCATAAATAGTAAAATCTCGCTTGAAGCCAAGACTTTCAGCGTGTGTTCGCAAAATACGCAAGAAAATCGAGTGAAACGTACCCATCCAGAGTTTGGAGGCCGCATTACTGCCGGCCACGGTAGATATCCGTTCCTTCATTTCGCGCGCAGCTTTATTTGTAAATGTAAGCGCAAGGATACGGTACGGTTCATAGCCCAGAGAAAGCAAATGCATTATTTTATATGTCAGCACACGTGTTTTTCCTGAACCAGCTCCGGCAATGACAAGTTGCGGCCCGTCAGTATATAAGACGGCCTCACGTTGTTGCTCATTAAGTTCAACAAGGTAATTTCTGTTTTCTGTGTCTGTCATATTCAATTGCATGTCGAGCCTGTTATCAAGTCAGAATAATCAGGTATTTTAGGAATGAAGTGATACGACATTGCATCGTAGTCCAGTGCGCAACAGTAATGCCTCAATCCGTTGGACACAACAAGGTATTTTGCATGAAGAGCCATGTTATATCTTGCAATCTGGTCGAAAACATCCTGAGTAATTGATACCTCGGGAGCTTTATACTCAATAATTACAAGAGGTTTCATGTCTATGCCATATACCACGGTATCAGGACGCCTGCGAACACCATTTATGTTGAGTTCTATTTCGTTGGCACATAGGGAAGGGGGATAATGCAATGAGGTCGTAAGCCATGCGACAAAATGCTGACGCACGTTTTCTTCCGGAGTGAAAGCAACATATTTTCGCCGCAAAGGGTCAAATACTTTAAGTAAAGTACCCTCGCGGCGAAATTTAAGCTCTGTCTGCGGCAGATTAAGCAATTCTCCGAATACGTCGTCCATATCGGTTGTTATCGACTCGCAGTAAATCGTGCATGCGATACCTCTGAGCTATATGCCATCAGCCCTTGTTCCGATAGTTCGACAGTACGGAATGAACCGTCTGTTGAAATCATCTTGACGTGAGTATCGTCTATCATTGTCATGAACGGATATTTATTTCCGTCGAAATCAACACTCCATGTTTGCGACTCTTCCTCAAAGTCAAGACGGACTGTCTGTCCGTTTGTCTCATTGATGATATCATAACCTTTGCCATCACATTTCACCAGATATCGCCCTGATTCAGTGCCGATGACTTTTGTCGATGCTGTAAGCGGGTTACTGCCGCTCCAGAATTCTATGGAGTTTATAACCAATACATCAGCGAGACACGATATCTCATATACTGGAAGAACCCAAAAGGCAAAGAAAACCAGTTCGTTGACAAATTTAGAACCAATTTGTTTATTCCAGCTCAGAAGTCTGTTTGTAAGAGCAAATTTGCCGATACACGATGTAAAGAGCATCGAGCCACCCAGAGCCAGTACCACGGCTACAGATATATATCTTTTTTTCATAAGTCGTTAATATGTTTATGTTAATATTTGAATTCCCCTTTGTCAGAGATTATGGTCAGTCTTTCTGTGTCAGAGGTCTCAACTCTACCGACTATTCGAGCGTCAACACCAAATTCTCTTGATATTTCAATTATTCTTCCCGCATACTGCTCCGGAAGATAAATTTCGAAACGATGTCCCATATTGAACACTTTATACATCTCTCTCCAATCTGTTCCGCTTTCTGACTGAATCAATTCAAACAAGGGCGGAGTAGGGAACAGGTTATCTTTCACTACATGCAGACCTGCACGAAGGAAATGAAGTATCTTTGTCTGGGCACCACCTGAACAATGAATCATACCGTGGATTTCATGACGCATCTCGTCAAGGACTTTCTTAATTATTGGAGCATAAGTCCTTGTCGGCGAGAGTACAAGTTTACCTGCATTGATTTCAACACCAGGCACTTCGTCAGTCAATTTTTTTGAACCGGTATATTTCAGCTCATCAGGCACTCCGGGGTCACATGTTTCGGGATAACGTTCTAAAATTTCTTTTGAAAACACATCATGACGCGCTGAGGTAAGGCCATTACTGCCCATTCCTCCATTATACCGTGTTTCATATACTGCCTGACCGTAAGAAGCAAGACCAACAATCACATCTCCTGCCGATATGTTAGAATTGTCAATTACATCAGAACGTTTCATCCTGCATGTAACTGTACTATCGACAATTATAGTGCGTACAAGGTCGCCAACATCGGCTGTTTCGCCACCGGTGCTCACAATATTGACACCGTCTCGTCTCAAATCAGCAAGAAGCTCCTCCGTTCCGTTTATTATGGCGGCTATTACATCACCTGAAATCAGCAATTTATTGCGTCCAATAGTCGACGACAAGAGGATGTTGTCGGTAGCGCCGACACACAGAAGGTCATCGACATTCATTATCAAAGCGTCTTGCGCTATATCTTTCCATACAGACAAATCGCCTGTTTCGCGCCAATATGCATAGGCTAATGAAGATTTTGTACCTGCACCGTCAGCATGCATTATATTGCAATATTCCGGGTCGCCACCCAGAATATCAGGGATGATTTTGCAGAATGCGCCAGGAAATATACCCTTGTCTACATTTTTAATGGCATTATGTACATCTTCTTTGTCGGCGGATACTCCGCGCATCATGTATCTATTGGTCTGGGTGTTCATTATAAAACAGTCGAAAAAATATTAGTATGTGCAAAGGTACATAAAAATTTTTGTACATTTGCACTCTATTTTCAGACAGGCAAACCATGGTCCAATCCAAATCTGACAGCGATAAGCCCCAAAAGTCACCCAACAGAACTGCTTGGGCGGATTTCCTCGCACTATTCATTAGCCCGGATAGTGCGTGGTTGCGCATTTTTACCTCGGGTCGGTCTGCTGACGATACTGCACGCAGAGTCTTCTATCCGCTTGTGGCACTTAGTGCGGCATTGCAATTCTGTAGTCTGATTTACAATCCTGGCGCTCCGTTAAGCTCCGTAATACAACAAGCAATCGTTGTCTTCATAGCATGGTTTATCGGATACTTCGGTGTGGTGACAATAGTATCAAATGCTATTTTTGGAGAGGAATCTAAAGAATTAGGGTCAAGTGTCAACGGGAAAAAACTAATTATGCTGAGTATGAGTAGTCTGACCGTTTTCTACATATTCGGAGAAGTATTGCCTTTGTTAGACCCTATACTCACTTTCGCACCCATTTATAGTATCTTCCTTGTCAGCCGAGGAGTGAAAGTAATCGGTGTACCGACTAGCCAGCGCACCCGGATTTCGGTGTTTTATTCAGTATTAATCATAGGTATTCCCTTGCTGCTCAGATGGCTTTTTGAGTCGCTCCTACCTGATGTATCCTGACCTATATGGAAAAACGACCTACTGACATAAATATAAAAAACCGTAGAGCAAAATTTGACTACGAAATAACCGACACTTATACTGCCGGACTCGTCTTGACCGGTACTGAAATCAAGTCAATAAGAGCGGGCAAAGCAGGTTTGACAGATACATTCTGTATTGTAGACAACGGTGAGGTTTGGGTAAAAAACATGTATATAGCCGAATATTTCTACGGAACATACAATAATCATGCCGCCCGACGCGACCGTAAACTTTTGCTCAACCGCAAAGAAATAGCAAAAATACAGAAAGCTGCTGAAACCACAGGCTACACAATCGTTCCTTTAAGGCTATTTATCAGCGAACGAGGACTTGCCAAGTTGGTAATAGGTATAGGACGCGGTAAAAAAGATTATGACAAACGCCAATCTATAAAAGAACGAGAGGATAAACGCTATCTCGACCGACTATTCAAGAAATAATCTCACACAGACATATATGGAAGAAATAAAACATGAGTGTGGCATAGCCATGATTAGGCTTCTTAAACCCGCACAATATTATAAGGAAAAATACGGCACTCAGTTTTATGGACTCAACAAACTCTATCTCCTTATGGAGAAAGAGCATAACCGCGGACAGGAAGGTGCTGGTGTAGGATGCGTGCGCATGGGTGCGTCTCCGGGCGAAGAATATATTTTCCGTGAAAGAGCCGAAGGTAATAATGCCATCGAAAAAGTCTTCGCCAATATCTATTCACGCATGGATGCTGAAAAAGAAGCAGGCGACAGTGCGATGCCTTTTGTAGGCGATGTATACATGGGACATCTGCGCTACTCGACTACCGGACGGTCCGGACTGAGCTATGTACACCCATTCCTACGACGTAATAATTGGAGTGCACGCAATCTTCTGCTATGCGGCAATTTCAATCTAACCAATGTCAATGAAATACTCGAAAGCCTGACAAAAACCGGTCAGCATCCACGACTTAACGCAGATACGTTCTTATTGCTTGAGCAGCTCGGGCATGCCTTGGACCGTGAAAACGAACGGCTCTATGCCATTCACCACTGTAAAGGCGAAAGAGGACTTGTACTTTCTGAATCCATCGCCAGAGAACTGAATACCGCAAATATGCTCAGACGATGTGCCCCCATGTGGGACGGAGGGTATGTCATTTGCGGAATAGTCGGCAATGGAGATATGTGGGCCATGCGTGACCCTCATGGCATTCGCCCAGCTTTCTACTATGCCGACGAAGAAATCGTGGTAGTAGCCAGTGAACGTCCAGTCATTCAGACAGTAATGGATGTAGCAACAAATTCAGTAAAGGAACTTACGCCTGGAAGCGCCATAATTGTTGACCGCGATGGCACATGGCGTATTGAACAAATTCTTCCTGAAGGTGAAAACGCCAGATGTTCTTTCGAGCGGATATATTTTTCACGAGGTAGCGATACGGACATATATAAAGAACGCAAGGCGCTCGGTATGCAACTTGTAGGCCAAGTCACGGAAGCTGTGGAAGGGGATATTGACAATACTGTCATATCTTTCATTCCGAATACGGCAGAAGTCGCATTTTTCGGACTTGTCCAGGGCTTTGAAAGCATGCTGCTGAAAGAAAAAATCCGTGCTCTTGAAGCATTACGCCGTAATGACGAAATATCAGACGAAGCTATCGAGAAAATCGTTGGTCGCACTATTCATAGGGAAAAAATTGCTATCAAAGATATCAAACTGCGCACATTTATTGCCGAAGGCGGAACACGCAACGACCTTGCCGCACATGTATATGATGTGACTTATGGCACTATAAACGCGGGCAAAGACAATCTTGTGGTTATCGACGACAGTATTGTCCGAGGCACGACACTCAGACAGTCAATCATCCATATTCTGGATAGACTTGGGCCTAAACGAATTGTCATCGTATCAAGTTCACCACAGGTCAGATACCCAGATTGTTATGGCATCGATATGTCACGCATGGGAGAATTCATAGCATTCAAGGCTGCTATTTCATTGCTTAAAGACAAAGGCTTGTCAAGTATTATCGACGATACTTATCATATGTGCAAAGAGGCGGAACAGAACGGTACTATTTCTTGCGAAAACTTCGTCAAAAGAATATACGCACCATTTACCGACGACGAAATTTCAGAACGCATAGCTGAAATGTTAACTCCGGAGGGTACTAAAGCAAAAGTAAAAATTGTCTATCAGACTCTTGAAAACATGCACAAGGCTATCCCTAATCACCCTGGCGACTGGTATTTCAGCGGAAATTACCCTACTCCCGGTGGTAACAGGCTTGTCAATAAGGCCTTCATGAATTACTACGAAGGCAATACATTGAAACGCGACTGATGCAGAAACTGGAACTTCTCGCTCCGGCTCGCGATGCCGACATAGCCATACAGGCAATCCTGCATGGCGCGGATGCCGTGTACATGGGACCTCCTAAATTCGGAGCAAGAGCCGCTGCATCGAACAGTATCGATGATTTCAAAAGAGTTGCTGATTTAGCACACAAGTATAGGGCAAGAGTCTACGCGACTGTCAATACTATATTCTATGACAGCGAACTGACTGAGGTCGAACGTATGATAAACGACCTGTATAAAGCCGGTGTTGATGCCTTGATTGTGCAGGATATGGCTATACTGAGGCTTGATATTCCTCCTATAGAGTTGCATGCAAGCACACAATGTGACATTCGAAGCGTAGAAAAAGCCCGATTTCTTGAGAAAGTTGGCTTTTCACAACTGGTGCTCGCCCGGGAACTTGGTCTTGACGAAATAAGACGTATTGCTTCTGCCGTAAGTATCCCGATTGAAGGATTTATCCATGGTGCATTATGTGTAAGCTATTCCGGTCGTTGCCATGCAAGCGCTGTATGTAAAGGGCGCAGTGCCAACCGAGGAGAATGTGCTCAGATGTGCCGTTTACCCTACACACTGACTGATGCAACCGGCAGAACGTTGGTCAAAGACAAACACCTGCTCTCGTTAAGAGACTTCAATGCTTCAGCATCAGTAGAGAAACTTGCCGATGCCGGAGTTAGCTCATTCAAAATTGAAGGACGTCTGAAAGACGTGTCCTACGTAAAAAACATAACAGCATATTACCGAAGATTGATTGACAATTTAATCTCTACCAAGCCGGATAAATATGCTCGTTCATCGTATGGCACTTCAGACGTCAAGTTTGAACCCAAGCC
>CAYVNJ010000030.1:0-20677 GCA_964452865.1 uncultured Sangeribacter sp.
TCGCTTCTGCCATACGCATCATGAAAGAGAGTCTGGCCGATGCTGTGAAAATTGAGGGTGGCACGGAAATACGCGACTCTATCGAGCGTATCCTCTGCGCCGGTATACCGGTCATGGGTCATCTCGGACTCACTCCACAGAGCATCAATAAATTCGGTACATACAGCGTGCGTGCCCGCGACAAGGCCGAAGCCGACAAGCTTGTGGCCGACGCCCTGGCCCTTGAAGAAATGGGCTGCTTCGCGCTCGTACTCGAAAAAGTTCCTGCCGAACTGGCTGCCTCTGTTGCTGCGCAGCTCACTATTCCCGTCATCGGCATCGGTGCGGGAGGAGGTGTGGACGGCCAGGTGCTCGTGGTTCAGGACATGCTCGGGGTCAACAACGGTTTTCACCCGCGCTTCCTGCGCCGCTACGCCAATCTGCACGACACGATGAAAGATGCGTTCGAGCGTTATGTGTCCGATGTCAAGCATGGCGATTTTCCTTCATCCTCAGAACAATACTGATTAATCCTGACCCTAATAAGTTTTTTCACTTTATGAAAAACCTGATAATTGTCGAGTCGCCCGCCAAAGCGGCCACAATCGAAAAATTTCTCGGCAGCGACTATAAAGTAATGTCGAGCTTCGGACACATCCGCGACCTCCGCAAGAAGGACTTCAGCATCAATGTCGACGGAGATTTCGAACCTGTCTACGAAATCCCTGCCGACAAGAAAGACCTCGTGCGGCGTCTAACCACAGCAGCCTCTCAGGCCGATATGGTATGGCTGGCTTCCGATGAAGACCGCGAAGGTGAGGCTATTGCATGGCATCTGTTCGAAGTGCTCGGACTCGACCCTGCCAAGACACGCCGCATCGTATTCCACGAAATAACCGAACCCGCCATACGCCATGCCTTGGCTAATCCGCGTGGTATCGACATCAACCTCGTCGACGCCCAGCAGGCGCGCCGCGTGCTCGACCGCATCGTCGGTTTCGAGCTTTCCCCAGTGCTTTGGCGCAAAATAAAACCGGCTCTGTCGGCCGGACGCGTGCAGAGTGTTGCCGTGCGCCTCATCTGCGAACGTGAGAAAGAGATAGCCGGCTTTACTCCCGAATCATATTTCCGCGTGACGGCCGATTTCACATCCGCCGGCAGTCCTTTCCGGGCTGAGCTCAACCGGCGTTTCGAGGCCGAAGCCGATGCGCGCGACTTCCTCGAAGGCTGCAGTAAGGCATCCTACCGAGTGTCCGATGTCACAGTCAAGCCCGTGCGCCGAGCCCCCGCACCGCCTTTTACGACATCCACCCTCCAGCAGGAGGCTGGCCGTAGGCTCGGGTTCAGCGTAAGCCGTACGATGAGTGTGGCCCAGAAACTGTATGAGAGCGGCCACATCACCTACATGCGTACCGACTCTCTCAATCTGTCCGACCTTGCCTTGGTCGATATTTCCAAAGCCATAACTGCCGAATACGGAGAAGATTACCTTCATACGCGCCGCTATCATACCGACTCTAAAGGCGCACAGGAGGCGCACGAAGCCATACGCCCCACCTACGTCAGCCGCCGCGACATCGACGGCACTGAACAGGAGCGCCGGCTCTACGCCCTGATATGGCGTCGTGCCGTGGCATCGCAGATGTCAGATGCACGCCTGAGCAAGACACAGGCCGACATCGAAATATCAACCAGAGCCGAAAAATTCACGGCTTCTGGCGAGACCCTCGACTTCCCGGGCTTCCTCAAACTCTACGAAGGCACATCGCGCGAGGCAGTCGACGATATGCTTCCACCTCTTGAGCCCGGCCTGATGCTTGATGCCTCCGACATAAAGGCCACACAGCGTTTCTCCATGCCACCGGCCCGCTACAACGAGGCGGCGCTCGTCAAGAAAATGGAAGACCTCGGCATAGGACGCCCCTCGACCTACGCACCGACAATCTCCACAATACAGGCGCGCGGATATGTAGAAAAAGGAGAAAAAGAAGGAGTGCCACGCGACTACGATGTGCTGACCCTGACCCCTGACGGCACAGTCGCCACTACCCGACTGACCGAAAATACAGGTTCAGACAAAGGTAAACTCGTACCCACCGACGTGGGTATGGTGGTAAACGACTTCCTTACGGAGTATTTCCCTGACATTCTCGACTATAACTTCACAGCCCGCATAGAAGAAAAATTTGACGATATTGCCGAGGGTAAACTCGGCTGGCACAAAGAGATAGACGACTTCTACCGCGACTTCCACCCCACAATCGAAAGCGCAAGCGCATTGCGCCTCGAACACAAAGTAGGCGAACGCGAACTCGGCACAGACCCCGACTCCGGACGCCCGGTCAGCGTCAAGATAGGCCGTTTCGGCCCTGTGGTACAAATCGGCACGCCCGACGGCGACAACAAACCTATATTCGCCCCCCTGCTCAAAGGTCAGAGCGTGGGCACAATCACCCTCGAAGAAGCGCTCAAGCTTTTCGAGTTGCCCCGCACGCTCGGTGAGTTTGAAGAAAAACCGGTGACTGCGGCCATAGGTCGTTTCGGTCCGTACATCCGCCACGGCTCATCTTTCACCTCAATACCTAAAGACCTTGCTCCCCAGACCATTACTCTTGAGGAAGCCATTGAGCTTATCGAAAAGAAACGTCGCGAAGAGGCCGACAAGATAGTCCGCGAATACCCCGAGATGCCAGGCTTGCGCATCATCAACGGCCGCTACGGCATCTATCTGGCCTACAAACCCGAAGGTGCGAAGAAAGCCACCAACTACAAACTGCCCAAGGACACCGACCCTGCGGCGCTGAGCCTCGACGAAGCGAAAAAAATCATGGAAGCCCCCGCGCCCAAACGCACGACCCGGAAAACCGCCTCCCGCAAAAAATAAAAAATCATTATATTTGTCGGCAAATAAGAAAACAAATGCAAAATATGAAGCAGATTTTTGAATACGAAGCTGCGCTGAATTCCTTGCTTTTTGCGCTTTCACGTCTTGGCGGAAAGACCGATATGCATAAGCTGTGCAAGATTTTATATTTTGCAGACCAGAGGCATCTGTCAGTCTATGGTCGCAGTATTACGGGCGATACATACATCGCTATGCAATACGGCCCCGTCCCGTCAAATGTCGACGATATACTTAAAGCTGTGCGAGGCGACAGCTTTTTTTCCGCTTATGTTAGTAATCTGAGAGATAAACTGACTTTCGAAAACCGATTTATAGTCAAGGCTTTGGCAGCCCCCGATATGGATGAGCTCTCAGACACCGATGTTGAATGTCTTGAATATGCTATAGACTATTGTCGCGACAAGAGTTTTAGTCAACTCACGGAGCTCTCGCATGGTATAGCCTGGACTAATACCGCACGCGACCGCGCCATCTCCGTCAAAGACATACTCCGTGAGGCAGGAAACGAAGAAGAATATGTGGAATACATCGCAGACCAACTGCGCATGCAAGAGACCCTCATGCGATGATTCTACCCGCTTCGCTGCACGAAAAATACATACAGCGCGGAGTCATACTCCATTCCGACATATTTGAGGAAATCGACCATGGCAAATTTTTTGCCGTGATGGGTGTGGCCGACAACATGGTGGTAGGCTTCTTCTTTATCAATTCAAATATTAACCCTGTCGTCATGCGTCGTCCCGAACAGTTGGCAATGCAATATCCATTGCGGCATTTAGATTACGACTTCCTTCGATACGACTCATTTTTATGCGCCACAGCCATAAGAAAAATACCCATATCCAAACTTGCACAAACCGTCTCCGACGGAATAACCACCTACATGGGTCAACTGACAGATGCCGACCTTGAAGCAGTGCTTTCGGCATGCCGTGCCTCACGTCTGTTCAGCAAAAGCGAAAAACAGAAGTACTTTTACTGATAACATAGCCTGTTGCGCGATTAAAATTAAAATTATTATATTTGTCGGCATAATGTAAGGACGCACAGCTCGTGCGTCCGACCAAAAACCAAAAAACCAAAATAATATGAAAAAGCTCCACAAACTTGCATGGGCACTCTCAGCTGCGGCTTTCGCCCTGACTCCCGCCCTCACTTCGTGCAACAAAGACGACGATGACAAAGCAGCCGACCTCAGCCAGGGGGTATACCAGGCCTACGAAGTCAACTTCGTCAGCTCATCGCAGGCCAACGTCTTCGCCACCCTCCGCAGCGGCTCATCCAAAGGAGAAGTCATCCGCCTCGGTTCAGGCCAGTCCCTGACAGCCAATGGTTTCAGCATGCAATACTACCCTATGGAAGACGGCTTCGACTATCGCGGCACTGTAGTCAACCTCGTGTCAACCGACGGTATAGTCACCGTGCAGCTTGTCAAAGGCAAAAACAACATCTGCACCAACACCATCAGCGCCGACTATGTCAGCGCCCCCGACCTCAGCCACTTCCCCTCGACCCTTAAAGCCCGCCAGGACTACAACATAGGCTTCACACCTGCAGCCGGCGAAAAAGTCACAATGATTCTTAGCGGCATCTCGACAGCCGACGACGTCTACTATCCCACCGTGCTCGCCGACGGTTCATTCACGGCACCCGCTTTCACCACCTCCGGAGGCTACAACGTGCGTGTGCTCGTGAGCCGCGACAAGGCTCTCACCGACCTTGGAACAAACGATGCCGGCTACATCCGTGCCGTCAAAGCCGCAGAAAAACCCATACGCATCGAGAAATAACCACCTTGCCATTCTTAAAGAATGAACGGGTTTTTGAAGTCAAAAGGAGATTACCGTCAGCTTATTGTTTATAAAAAGGCTGAATGTATCTACTACTTAACCTACTACTTCGTATCAAAATATCTCAGACGGGCTGACCGTACCATCGACCAGATGGTACAGGCAGCCCGTAGTGGAAAACAAAACATCATTGAAGGGTCGGCCGCATCAATGACATCCCGCGAAACAGAAATCAAACTCTTCAATGTTGCCAAAGCAAGCTTCGACGAGCTGCTTGCCGATTATGAAGACTACCTAAGAGTCAGAAATCTATCTGTATGGCCGGCTGCAAAGCAACAGCAAGTGCGAAACTTCTGTGCCAGGCATACCGACTCCCAATTTTATCGCAACATAGCGCCGTTGCGCGACGACTGTACAATTGCCAACCTGACAATAACACTTATTCATCAAGAAATATACCTGCTGCTCAGACTGATAGAACGTGCACAAAATGATTTTCTTCAGAGCGGAGGCATAAGAGAGCAAATGAGTCGTGCCCGACGAGAATATCGAAATGAGAATAATGGGAATGATGCGACCAACGGGAGTAAATAAATTTCCCACCATTCCCACTTCTCCCATTATTCCCAATCCTTAGGATTGATGCGGGTTTTGAGGCGGCGTTAATATTTTTTCACCAAACGCAGGCGATTTTTATTTGCAAATTCAGTTCAATCTATATAATTTTGCGCGTGAATTGCATTAATGCCTACCTATGCCATAATAAGTACAGACATGAGCATAACCAACACAATATGTGCCCCCGCCGAGCGTTATTCCCTTGATAACGCCCCTTGCTGCACATCTTTGATAAAGTGTTATTAATCAACTCAAGAACTATCCGAACGCAATAATAAAACCTAAGTAAAACCTAAAAAAGAGAGAGACACAATCTATGAACTAAAAACCTAAGCAATCCTAACACACAAACGAAACGAAAAAACACAAAACAAACACGAGAGAAAAATAAACAAAAAAATAATAATAACACTTAACTAACTATTTATGAAGCAAAAACATTTTCTACTTCTGTTTCTTGCGCTCCTGATGTCCTTGGGAGCTCGGGCACAGAGTACCATTACGTTGGATGACTTCAAGAATGGTCAAAAATGGCCAGTTCCCATCCAGGTAGCCACAGCAACAAATGGTACAGCTAAAGTTGTAGGTATCAATGGTGCTACCTATGACGTAAAATACAATAATGCTTGTGTCCAGTCAACGGGGAATCGTGTGATTGTTTATAACCCAGAAAGTTATATTGAATTGCCGACTGTCCCGGGATATAAGATATCCCATATAGAAGGTGCTTTCTATTCTGATGATGCAGTAAAAGGCCGAAAAATTGTTCTTAAAGAAGTTCTCATTGATGGCACAATAAAAGACGTAAAGACGTTCAATTATGATGACGGGCTTGAGTTCGGTAAGTTACAATTGGGCGATATTTCTCCAAAATCCGGCGCTAAATATAGAATATACGGTGGCCAGAGTGGTTATATCGCGATGACCAGTATAGTAGTTACCTATTCAGAATCTTACTTACAGGCTCATGGTGTATCGTTCGATAAAACCAAATATGTTTGTGAGTTGACTCCAGGTCAGAATCCCGCTACTGCTACTCTATCAGGGCTGCCAGTTCTTGAAAATATAAATCATCTGGATAATCTGACATATGATTCTACTAACAAGAATGTAGCAACAGTAGATGAGAATGGAAATGTAACTCCAGTTGGTATCGGTCGTACTGTAATCATTGTTACACGTCCGGAAGATGATAAATATAATGAAGTGCATGAAAGCTATACGCTGATTATTGATGACCCTACCAAGGGTTCAAGCCTCAATATTTATAATAAGAATATAAATGGCGGTACATCTCTTAAAGGTAATACGATAAATGATGATTGTGAAAATGTCTCATTTAGTCTTTCAAACCTTTCTGGTGGCGATGTGCCTGTTTATATAGCGAAAGGAACAGACAGATTCTATGGTTTGAAAATGTTCGTCGGTAATACTATCGATATCAAAAATCTTAAAGATGGATATTATATCGACCGTGTAGTACTGACCATTGACCCTAAGCTTTCCGATTATGCTCCGACAGAAGCTACTGTTAGTACAGGTAAATTCAATCCTGCAACTATGGAATGGAGCTTTGACGGTATCAATAGCACCGAAGGCCGACTGACCCTTACCAAGGGTAGTGGCACTAATACGGCCATCTATGTTCAAGATATTACCGTTTATCTTCGTAAGCCTGTATTCACCATCGCAGCAAAATCAGGAGCTCCAACTGTAAAAGTTGGCGAAACTGTCGATATGAAAGATTGGTTTGTTCTGAACAATCTCATTGCGGCTGCTGATAAGGATGCCATTACTCTTGACTATGCTGTGACAGCAGGCGATGCAGAAGCTGTGTCTCACGACGGAAGCGTCTTCACTGGTGTCAAAGCCGGCGAGAAAGTTACAATCACAGCATCGTATACTTCTGCCGAAGGTTCAAAATATGTTAAGGCTAATACTGCCAGTATCGAACTCCAGGTGCTTGACAAAGACCCCTACACTGTAGTAGTGGCCACACCTAACAAAGAAATTGCACTTTACGGTAACAACGGATTCAATACTTATGATGCAAAAACAGGTATTAAGTTCAACAAGCTGGATGGTACAACTTCGGTAGGTGGTACATATTCAGTTACACTTCCCAACGAAGATGTGGTAAAAGTTAAGAACGGCACAGTTCTTGAGGCAGTAGCAGAAGGTACAGTAGAAGTTACTGTGACCTATACCCCTGCAGAGGCAGAGGCTGATGCTTATGCTGTGACTAATGCCAAATTTAATCTGACCGTTAAGGATGCCCGTAAAGACCTTGATGCTAAGTTTGCCAAGAAGACTTATGCATGGCATACTACTTCAGCCGATGCATTTGTTTCTCCCGAACTTACCCTTCCCGCTAATTCAGGTCTGACTGCTGCAAGTTTCGGTTGGTCTTCAGACAATGAAGCTCTCGCAACAGTAGATGAAAACGGTGCGGTTACTATCAAACCCGGTATGACCGGTTCAGCCAATATTAAGGCTGTACTTCCCAAGGCTATGGAAACTAACTATAGCTACAAGCCTTTCAGTGCATCTTACAAACTTGTAGTGGTTAATCCTACTGAAACAGCTCTCGAGATTGCTCCGGTACTTCCCGACTATGCTGGTAAGAATCTGACTGCAGCAGGTGATGAAAGTGGACTGATTTCGTTCTCTTTTGCAACTTCTGACGTTTCTTCAGCCAATGCACTTAGAATTTATAATAACGGTAGTGTTGCTATTTCTATCGATTCGCAGAAATATCCATATTATTTCATCGAATCAGTAGAGTTTGTTCCTGCTTCAAATAATAATATGGAAGGAGCAACTCCTGATAAAGGTACACTCACAGGTAATACATGGTCATTCAATGGCGTGAATACTACTTCTGCCATACTTAAGAATGAGAGCGGTACTACAAAGAATATATCAAATATCAAAGTGTATCTCCGTCTTGCTAAAGTCAACATTACTGCAAGCGACGTTGATGTTGAAAGCAAAGGACAAACACTTACAATTTCCGACTTCATCACTCTCAAGGCTCAGGACGGTAGCGAACTTTCTGACGAAGATAAGGCTGCCATTATCTCTGCCCTTGAATATGGTGTGATAGCCGACACTGAAGTGGTCGCTTATGCTGAAGAAAAAGGCAAAGTAGTTGTCAAAGGTATCGGTCAAACCGTTGTACCTGTATCTTTCCCCGGCATTGCCAATAAGTATGAAGCTTCGAGCGTTGACGTAACTGTAAATGTTGTTGCCAAGGCTAAGTACACAATCACTGTTAATCCGACAGAGGTTAAATTTAACTACAACCTCGACCCGGTTGCTCTGCCAGCCGTGACTGTAACACGCAATGGTGAAGCCACAGAGATAGTTCCTGACTTCTCTCTTGCAGAAGGTGAAAACCGCATCAAAATTGAAAATGGCCAAATCCTGAAGGGTGAAGGTGAGATTGCTGATGGCGATGTTGTTGAAGTTACCGTATCGGTAGCTGGTAATGATGATGTTGATGGCGACACCAAGACATTCAGAGTAATTCTTTCAGATGACCGTCTTGCTCCGGCATTCAAGTTTGCCGCAGAGTCTAAAGATTTTGACACTACAGCAGGTCTGAATTTCGTAGCTCCCGCTCTTACGATTTCAAATGTAGCTGATGTGGCAGCAGCCCGTGCAGCTATCACATGGAGCAGCGATAATGAAAATGTCGTGACAGTAGACAATACAGGTGCTGTCACTATAGCAAAAGACCTGAAAGGTAAGTATGCCGTAACAATCAAGGCCGAGATTGCTGAAAAGAATCTTACATATAAGCCTGTTGCAGCATCGTATGTCATCAACGTAATAGGAACTCCGATGACTGTAGCTGAGTATACAGCTGACGAAACAGCCCAGTTCTACGTGAAAGGACGCATTCTAAGCTTCACTGACAATACAATCACTATTGTTGACGCTAACACGACAGAGCCTTCGATGACAATTAATACTGCACTTGCAGACGCTAAGGAAGGTAATACTGTAATAGTTGAAGGTGCTAAGGATGGCGATATGTTGACTGCCAAGTCAGTTAAGATGCTTCCTAATGCAAAAATCCAGACATCTTACAGAACTATCGAGGCTGGTAAGACTGTATCCGTAGTTAACCTCCCGACCGGAGTGACAATTAAGAATATAGCAGTCAACCCCGATGAAGATGTTACAATCAAGGGTAATGTAATTACTTTCAACGCGGAAGGTAAATATACATTGACAGTAACTACAGCAGAAACTGCAAATTATTCTGAAACAACTCAGGATTTTGAAGTCGTAGTTTACACAACTCCTGAATATCTTGCAGACGGTCAGAAAGTGATTACAAAGGTTGATGATAATAAACTTCAACTCATTGTAAAAGAAAATGAAACTATCCTTTACACCTTCAATGGTGAGAATAGTGAGTTTACTGAAGCCGTAGAGGGTGTAATTAATTTCGCTGGCAAGACAAGTGGTTATGTATGGGTTAAGACTCGCATTACCAATGGTGAGGAATCAACTGAAACTGTAGTGACCCGCCTTATGTACGACTTCACCGATGCTAAGGCTAATGTGGCCGTAGGTTTGGTGGTATCGCCGGCAGATGCAATGTACAATAGCGAAAACATCTATGTTCGCGTATATTCTGATGAGTTTAAATACGAATGGACTCAGATGGAACGCTCTAAGATGGTAAGCCACGACAAGAAGCTTTACGTTGCAGAGATTCCGGTTCCGACATTAGAGGAGACTTCGCTCAAAGGTTATGTAGGTAACATCAATAGTGATATCATCCCGTTGGATGAAAATACCTATACTAATGCGACAAAGGCATCTCTTGAGACTTCTGGCCTGACTATCATTTTCTCTGATAAAGCAGGTAATGAACTTGAATTCAATAAAGCACCTCTTAAGGCTGAAAAAGATGGTCTCGACAATCAGGTTGTAATCTTCTCTGATGACAATGTTTACTCAGATATGCATGTGATTGACCCCATATCTCTCAAATCAGTTGGTACTCTTGAAAACGAAACAGGCTTCGGCTATTGGGAGGATAAGCTCGTCAATACCACTAAGTGGAGAGGTAACTGGGATGATTCTAAGAACGGCTTCTATCTTACAACTGCAGTTGATGAAGAAGGCAAAGCTGTAGGTACAATCTTCGGTGCTTCTACTGTTGCTCCTGCTGAGGCTCCCCGCAGAGTAATGACTAAGGCAGCTGCTACAAGCCAGACTCTTGCCAAGGGTACTCCTGGTGTAGATATACAGCCTCTGACTACTGACCTTAAGGGTGCATATATCACAGTTGACAAAGATGGTAATGGTACAGCAGCATACTCTGATGACATCACTACCTCAATTGCTGACATTGCAGCCGACGCTGATGCCGACGTGATGTGGTACAACCTCAACGGTGTACGCATTGCAACTCCGACAGAAAGTGGAGTATACGTTCGCGTGAAAGGCGGCAAAGCCCAGAAGGTAATAGTCCGCGAATAATCCCTCGGAAATGTAGGGACGCACGGCGCGTGCGTCCGTCCCCGATAACAACAGGGGGTGCACATCCATGCGCACCCCCTGTTTCATATTTCCGGACGCACGAACCGTGCGTCCGATTTTTTGCTATATTTGCACTATGAACGATAATGCAGGCATCGTGCCTCCCGAACCATCGCACAACAATGAGATAATCCTCTATCAGCCCGACTCAACTCTTTCTTTAGATGTCAGGGTTGATTCAGAAACTGTATGGCTTACTCAGACTCAGATTGTAGAACTATTTGCCACAAGCAAAGCCAATGTAAGCGAGCATCTAAAAAGAATATTCCATTCGAAAGAATTAGATAAAGAATCAACTGTTCGGAATTTCCGAACAGTTCGGATAGAAGGTAGTCGTACCGTAACACGTAATCTTGAATATTTCAATTTAGATGTGATAATATCTGTGGGATACCGCGTAAATACAAAGCGGGGTATACAATTCCGTCAATGGGCAAATAAGATACTTAAGGAATACCTTCTGCGAGGATATAGTGTCAACGAACGATTATTGCATATAGAGAGCAGAATAGACCGCCGACTTTCCGAGCATGACAGAAGGATAGACGACCTTTCTGATAAAGTGGATTTCTTTGTTCGGACTTCGTTGCCAGCCAGAGAGGGCGTTTTCTTCGAAGGGCAGATATTTGATGCCTATACACTGATGTGCGACCTTGTGCGAAGTGCCCGAAGGCGAATAATAATGATAGATAATTACAAAGACGATTCTGTGTTCCGTCAGCTTGACAAACGTGCTGCGGGAGTGTCGGCGACTATCTTTACACCGACTGTCAGCCGCACGTTGCGACAGGATTTGGAGCGCCATAACTCACAATATACACCGATTGAAGTTAGAACTTACAGCAAAGCGCATGACCGTTTTCTGATAATAGATGATACGGTTTATCATGTGGGTGCATCTTTTAAGGATTTAGGTAAAAAACTCTTTGCATTCTCGAGAATGGAGGCGATGACGGCAGATGAAATGATTCAGCATTTAGGTTAATGTAGTGTTGCACGGCTCGTGCGACCGCGCATCCGAATTTTTTGCTACATTTGCATTATGAACGAAAATGCAGGCATCGTGCCTCCCGAACCATCGCACAACAATGAGATAATCCTCTACCAGCCCGACTCAACTGTTAAAATAGAAGTGCGGCTGGAGAATGAAACTGTATGGCTTAATCGTCAGCAGATTGCTACTCTATTTGATAGAGATGTAAAGACTATTGGCAAGCACATTGCAAATGCGCTTAAAGAAGAATTGGAAGGTTTTTCAACTGTCGCAAATTTTGCGACAGTTCAAATCGAGGGCAATCGAACAGTTACCCGTAGGATTGAATATTATAATCTTGATGTAATTATTTCCGTAGGCTACCGAGTCAAGTCGAAGCGAGGTGTTCAGTTCAGGGCTTGGGCTAATAAAGTTCTCAGGGAATACCTGATGAAAGGATACGCCGTATCGCAGCGATTTGAGCGGTTGGAATATAGGATGGCTAAGACCGAAGAGAAGATAAATTTTATCATTAATACTTCGTTGCCACCCAGAGAGGGCGTTTTCTTCGAAGGGCAGATATTTGATGCCTACACACTGATGTGCGACCTTGTGCGAAGTGCCAGAAGGCGAATAATAATGATAGATAATTACATAGACGATTCTGTGTTCCGTCAGCTTGACAAACGTGCTGCAGGGGTGTCAGCGACTATCTTCACACCGACTGTCAGCCGCACATTGCGTCAGGATTTGGAGCGCCATAACTCACAATATACACCGATTGAAATTAGAACTTACAGCAAAGCGCATGACCGTTTTCTGATAATAGATGATACGGTTTATCATGTGGGTGCATCTTTTAAGGATTTAGGTAAAAAACTCTTTGCATTCTCGAGAATGGAGGCGATGACGGCAGATGAGATGCTTGTGCATTTATGCAACTGATAGTGCCGTCGTTTATTTTTGTTGTCGGAAAATCCTCGGACGTACGAGCCGTACGTTCCTACTCAAATCGCAACCATAATGTAGGGTCGCACGGCTCGTGCAACCGCTATGTGATATTTTTAGTGGGTGGCTATGTGCCAGGCGGTGGAGGTGACGGAACTGGTCAGCGGATTGAGGCTCGGTGCTGATGTAGTGATGCCGCAGAAGGTGCGGATGGGCATCACTCCTTTTGCCGCACAATAGTAGTTCTTCGTGTGGCTGCTGTAGGGGACGGTTTTCTGCATCTGTGCCGCGAATTGGTCGAGCAGTTGAGGGTCTGTGCATATATGCGCTATATAGTCGCTCAAATCGAAAAAAATCGAGGGTGAGTAGCCGTCCATGACCTGTATGTCGGCCGGGGTGGCCTGGGAGGCCGTGTGATGAATGCGACGCACGATGTCGGCCAGAGCATCGAGCTGGCGGCAATCGGTGACTGCCGCTGTGCCGTAGGGGTCGAGATTGGTCGAGTAGAATTGGTGGAACGCATCTATAACTCCGGCATAGTCGACAGTGCCGAGCAGATATTGGCCGCATTTGTGGTAGGGGAAGCCGTAGGCCAGCACCTCGGTGGGGCAGGCTATGATGTGGTCGGTGGCATGGCGCAGTGTGTAAGCTGCCTCGACAGACGACATATAGCAGTCGTCGAACAGGATATATTCCATACGTAGCCCAGCGTCGGATATCGCTCCGGCCAGGTCGGCAATCTCTATCTGAGTGTCGGGCGAGAGACCGCCGAAATAACGCGTGGGGAGCGGCGATTCAATCTCGTAGTGAAGTCGTTGGGCTTGGCGTGCGCCACGGTCGCGGTTGACGGGCAGCCAGCCCATGCCGTGGCATCCGATAATCATGCCGTAGCGCTCGGCAGGAGCTATGGCGGTGATAGTGGAGAGCAGTCCGGCAATGTCGGTGCGCGATGTGAACGTACGCCCGGAGAATGATTCGAGGGTATCGGTCACGCATTTACCTTTGACGTTGCGCATCTCGAGCAGCAAGGCACGGTCGGGGGCAGTGGCGAGGCATACGATGACACGCTCGGACGAAAGTCCGCGGCTTTCGACAGTGCTCCCGAAATCAGCTATGTTGCGGCGGAAATAAGGGAGCAGGTTAGTGCTCCATGGGAAAAACATGATGACTGTCTGCTGGTTATCTGCCGGAGGGGGTGGAGGAGAGTCAGGCTCGTCGCCCGAGCAGGAGAAGAGCGCCGTGAGCAAAGAGAGGAGTAATATAAGGAGCGGTATTTTGCGTATGTTCATTTCAGAAGGTTATTTCGGGTAGTATAAGTGTTGTTTATGCAAAGAAGCACTAAGATAGCAGCCTTGAGTGTGATATGCAAATTAATTGATAATTCTTACGCATTTTTAACATCCCTTATTAGGAAAAATGTTAAGAGTATCAAATAAAATCATGTTTATTCAATGGCTTCAATAAAAGTAAAGTTTCGTCCGTCCACGTCGGAAGGATGTGAAGGTAAGATATACTTTCAGATAATCCATGAGCGTATTGTACGCCAATGGTATTCTGACTATAAAGTATTCAGCAGTGAGTGGGATTCGAAAAAGTCTCTCATTATCGTATCGACCAAAACAGAGAGAAAATCATATTTGTTGTCAATACGAGAGCGTATTAAATGGGACTCAGAACGATTCAAACGTATAATAGACGAGTATTCGGCAGATAAAAACAGTTTCACAGCAGATGAAATAATCGAGGAATTTATCGTGCGCCAGAGCGAACAGTCGTTTTTCAACTTCATGGAGACAATAATAATTCGTCTTCGTGAGCATGGAAAGCAACGGACTTCCGAGACATATACATGCGCGCTAAATTCATTTCGGAGATTCATGAAAAATGATGACGTCCTTCTGGACGGTTTTAATTCTGATTTGATGGAATCCTACCAGGCATATCTCCGGAGACACGGGTTGATTCCTAATTCCATCTCATTTCACATGAGAATTCTGCGTGCGGTATATAACAGGGCCGTGGAAAAGGGTATTACAGATGATAAGAGGCCCTTTCGTCATGTATATACTGGTGTAGACAAAACGACCAAAAGAGCTATAGATGTCAAAACACTTAAGAAGATTAAGGAAGTTAATCTTGAAATGTACCCGAAGGCGGATTATGCAAGAGATATGTTTTTACTGTCATTTTTTTTGAGAGGGATGAGCTTTGTAGATATGGCATATCTCAAAAAAACAGATTTGTGCGGAGAACTTCTTATATATCGGCGTCGTAAAACAGGACAACAGCTTACAGTGAGATGGGTGTCTGAGATGCAGCATATTATTGACAAGTATTCACAGAATGATACTGAATATCTGCTCCCTATCATAACCAGTACTACCGCCACTTCGTATAACCAATACCGCACTAAACAATATCAAATCAATAAGGCGCTGAAGATTGTGGCAAACAGGATAGGACTTAAAATGTCGCTTTCGCTGTATTGTAGCCGTCATTCCTGGGCGTCTATTGCAAAATCGAGAGGAATCCCGATAGGAGTCATAAGTGATGGCCTTGGTCACGATAGTGAGATGACTACCCAAATATATCTTTCTACACTTGATACAAGTGCGGTGGATAGAGCTAACGCCTTAATTATGAAGTTAATTTGATTTCCGATAAGATTACTTCGAAAACTTGGTTCCGATAGCTCAACTACGAAACGTTTTCTTACATTGGTTGAATGTAATAATTGCAAATTGTTTACCTAATTCGTCAAACTCTTAGAAAGAGTTACTAAACCATGTGCAAAGATATAAATAAAATCTGATATACACGCTATTACAGAATAGTATTTGAATTTTTTTCAAGATGATATTGCTGATTGTTTTGCCAGAATGAAAATTTATTGTCATTAAACTGTTGATTACAAGTATAATTGGATTTTCGTCAAACTCTTTCTAAGAGTCGCTGCCAATATTCTCATTATAAAAATGAGTGATGATATGAAGACTGCCAATTGTGATGCGTCAGTGACAGATGTCGTTGACGACGCCGTAGGCGTGGGTAAAAGTTCCTGGTATGTGGCGATTGTCAACCATCACTCGGAGAAACAGTCATCGGAAAAACTCTCAAAAATGGGAGTAATCAACTATCTTCCTACTCAAACCGAGACCCGAATATGGAAAAACGGTCGCAAATCTAAGGTTGACCGCATTGTAATTCCATCCATTATTTTCGTAAACTGCACAGAGCAGAGAAGAAAGGAGATTGTTAATCTGCCATTTATTTACCGTTTCATGACAAACAAGGCTGGAATTATAGAAGGTTCCAGCAACAAACCACTCGCTATCATTCCAAACGCAGAGATAGAACGACTGAAATTTATCTTAGGGCAGTCGGACATTCCTGTAAAGATGACAGAAAAATCTTTTAATAAAGGTGATAAAGTACGTATAATCCGAGGGAAACTCGCAGGTCTGGAAGGTGAAGTTATGGATTTGAAAAATGCTAAAAGCGAACTCATCGTATCATTTAACTTCTTCGGATGTGCACGTCTCTCTATAGATTCCATTAATCTCGAAATAATTAACAAGCATCAATCCTAAATGTTATGGACAAATATATCGAAGCATTATCCTTACTTCCAAATGATTACCTGCATATAGTAACCTCTTTTGCTTTAGATAATAAATCGCCGAAGATTGAGCCGTCACACCTTTTGAGAGCATTACTTCATAAAAGTATGGGGTTAGCAGATTATATCGAGAATGCTCTTGATTCAGACTATTATTATATTTTAGATTGGGCCGACATTCGTGTCAGTCAAAGCCCTAAATCACCCTATCCGATGAGAGAGCCATCTCTTTCTGATGCATCTAAAAGTGTGATAAAAGAGGCAATGACATTAGAAAAGTCTTTGGGATTAAATGCTGTTGATTTAAAAGTACTGTTGTATGCGTTGGTATTACCTGGGGTTGGATTTTCTGCGGAGCAACTCAAAACGCTACCTCTGTCGCCGGAAACGGTACTAAAATCTTTCTCATCCCAAACCAATGATAAAGCAGGTGATATTAATGAAAAAAGGCAATCAGTCATATCTTCATCAAGTTCAACGTATTGTGATAACGCGATAGACAATCTGCCTGCCAATGAAGTTATTGGGTTCGAGAAAGAAATCAAATTGATGATAGAAACACTTGCCCGTAAGGACCGTGCCAATCTTATTATTATAGGAGAGACTGGAGTCGGTAAGAGCAGTTTGATTAATGGTTTCCTGCAGAAAATACAGAATGGTACTATGCCCAATTCTCTTAACTCCTTGTATCCTGTAGAATTAGATTTGATATCAATTGCACAAGGAGTAAGTTACAAGGGTGAACTGGAAGATAGGTTTGATAAGATTGTCAAAGAATTGACCAATCATAACCAACCACTGCTGATTATAGATGCTTTCCATAGAGTGATGGATAAGCAGTCTATACTCCATGGGATATTGTCCATATTAAAGAGAAGTCTATCAAAAAATCAGATTCAGATAATACTGACTACCACTGTTGACGGCTTTACTAAAGATATTGAAAAAGATAAGGAGCTCTTATCTCAATGTGAGAAAATCAAAGTAGAAGAGCCTTCGGAAGAAGTTGCGGCTGAGATTCTTAAAAGCAAAGTTCAGTCGTATAAAGATTTTCATCAGATTGATTTTTCAGAAGGCCTTGAACAAGAGATAGTTCGCCTGGCAAAAAGATATATGCCGGAAAAAAGTCTTCCTTCGTCGGCTATAGATTTGCTTGACCGTTCGATGGCATCCGCAAAGATTGCCGGAGAAATGTCCGAAGAAGAAATGTCTGCCAATCTTGATAAAGAGTTTGTTAAAGACGTAATTGCAAATCTTACCGGATTACCTATCGGTAATATACAATCAGAGGAGCGAGAAAAACTATCTAATGCAGAGGAGTTGCTTCATCGCAGAGTGGTCGGTCAGAACCATGCGGTAAAAAGTATCCTGGATGCGATATATGAGTCTCGTTCCGGCCTAAACAAGAAAGGGCAACCCATGGGCTCGTTCTTCTTTCTTGGACCTACCGGAACTGGTAAGACAGAATTGGCAAAATCACTTGCAGAATTCCTGTTTAACGATGAGACAGCTATTCTCCGGTTCGACATGTCTGAATACAAGGAAGAACATTCTGTGGCATTGCTTTATGGAGCGCCTCCGGGCTATGTAGGATATGAAGAAGGTGGCTTGTTGGTCAACCAAATCCGTCAGCATCCTTATTCAGTAGTCCTCTTTGATGAGATAGAAAAGGCTCATCGTTCCGTCTTTGACCTTTTTCTTCAGATTCTTGATGAAGGAAAATTGCATGACCGGCTTGGTCGCGTCGGTGATTTTTCCAATGCGCTAATCATTTTTACTTCGAACATAGGGAGTGATTATATTTTCAAGTCATTTGAAAATAATCATATACCGACCCACGATGAGATGCTTGAGGTAATGCAGGGTCAATTCCGTCCGGAATTTCTGGCTCGATTGACTGAGATACTACCATTTTCTCCAATTACGGAGGAAATGATATATAAGATTTTCGACATTCACATCAGAAATCTCGTAAAGTCGCTCAATGCCCAGGATATAAAGCTTGAAATCGATGATACCGCAAGGGCGTATATAACCAAGGTTGGATTCAATACGCACTATGGAGCTCGTCCGGTTTTGGGAATTATACGTAAGGAAATCCGCAGACCATTATCGAAGATGATTATAGCTGGAGATGTATGTTCCGGAGATACAGTTATTATGAGACATGATTCTGAAAAGAATGAAATGGTTTGGGAAATTGATTCAGCTGATTAAATCCTGCTCAACACAAGAAAAAGCATCCGTAAAGAAAGAAAAAAATAAAATTAATAATACTCAACTCATGGCAAAGAAAACTGTAATCACCAAGGTGCTTGATGCAGACACACAAGATGGAGTGATAGAGTTTCCCCAAAACAGGACACTTTATGTAGACCAGTTTACTGATAAGGCTCCTACAACCGACGAAGAACGAGAAGGTTTCAAACCGAAAAATCTCAAGGAAGTTTTCGAGCATTATCAGCCCTCGAAAGAAGGAGTTGCTCTTGAAACAGAAGAGGGCGGCTCTGTCTATGAGGACTTCGTTTTCCACCAGATTAAGGATTTCGAGGATGAACAACTGATTGAACAGAGCGAATTACTTTCTGACAAGAAGTCAAAAATTGACGCATATAATGCAATTATCCGTCAGTTGCAGAAAAACAAGCCATTGCGCAACGCTCTGAAAAATCCATCTTCACGGGAAAGTTTGTTGAACGTTCTAAAATCTCTTAAAGCAGAGATTGAAGAAGCCGAATAAAACGAGAGCTTATGTCAATACAAGAAGAAGCAATTAAAAACTCAACAGAAGAGCAGCTCCAATTCAAAGAAGCTGACAAGGTCGTCAATCCAGACGAATTATTGCAGGCCGGAATAAAGGGACTTGAAAAATTCGGAGGTTTTCAACTGATAAAGGGACTCATCAAGGGTGCTGAAAACATGGACCCGCGCAGGAAAGCTGTTAAAAACATCTTCCTTACAGACTCAACCTATGATGATGCGCGCAGAAAATTCAAGAACGAATTGGACATGTGGATTGAAATCCTTGAAGAGGGGGGATCCGAACCCATAGAAATAATCGACATGTGTACTGAACGGTGTGAGAAGGCCTCTGAAAATCTCGGCAACAATCTGTTCAATATTCATGAGGAAATCCGAGCACTCGAAGTCGCATATCGTTCGCTTGATGCATTCTTTGCTAATGCGGGACAGTCGAAGATTGACTGTGTTACCCTCATGAACGTTGATAAGGCTGAATTGGAATCTCATGATTCAGAAGACACGGTCGCTGTACGTGATGAACTTGAAAAATATTATGACCGTTTAAGCCTCAAGAATAACTACAGTCTGTTTGTAGTTCCCGGATATATGGGCGACAGTGATACAATTCGAATGTGGGCTTCGACAGCATACAAAAATAAGGTTCTCCTGGTCACTGATTTTAAGGATAGTCTCAA
This sequence comes from uncultured Sangeribacter sp., assembly GCA_964452865.1. Lineage (GTDB taxonomy): Bacteria > Bacteroidota > Bacteroidia > Bacteroidales > Muribaculaceae > Lepagella. Next base: position 19,835 of record CAYVNJ010000030.1, read on the forward strand.
TTTCAGTATGCTGAAGGAGGAACTTGATGATGCAAATCTTCAAGGTCAGGATGTTCAGCTTGCAAATGTCGTTATGACTTGCAACTACATTCTCGGACGTAGGAAGTCTGAAATTGCAAAAGAAGACGATGACACTTATATACCCGCGTCGGCAGCTTTAGCCGGTCGTATGACTAATACGGATGAGGTTGTTATCGCGCAGGGTATAGCTGGTAAAAAATACGGTACTCTCAGCAATGTCAAAGGCGCCCGTATGGAGATGCGTAAATCGGAAATCGCCTCAATCATTGACCAAGGTGTCATTCCTATCGTGGAGGAAGATGGACGTGTCATGGCTTTCTCAAATCGTTCGCTATATAACGGTGCGACTTTGGGGCTTCAGGAATACCCGATTGTCCGTGTGTTTGACTGGATGGGTAAAGTATTCCAGAATTTCTTCAACGATGAAGCTTTCATTAACTGGAATTCATCTGTCAAGGCAGAGCTACAGCAAGCAGTTCACGACTTTTTAAGCGACTACAAGGGTCCTGGTCGTCTTATTGAGAACTATAGTCTAAAAGGCATCAACCAAGACCCTAAAACAAAAGACATTTCTGTACAGGTTGAACTCAAACCGTTCTTTGCCGCTAAGAACTTCCTTATTGAGCTTACCGGGCATAACGGCACGGCGGGTGTTGACTGGGAGCAGAATGTGCAATAATCGTAGCAGACGAATAAAATCACTAATTATTAAATAATTTTTTATGGCAACAAGAACCGCAACCATCAATGCAGATGGTATTCAGGAGCGCGAGATTATCTTCGTTAAGTACGAACTTAATCAGCAGACAGACGTAGAGGGTC
>CAYVNJ010000031.1:0-1861 GCA_964452865.1 uncultured Sangeribacter sp.
GGAATATGTCGACATTATCAACGAGCATGGCGGCAAGATGCCGGATGCTATCGGTATTCCCGAAGAACAGCTTCGCAAAGCTGCCAAGAGCGCCGTATGCAAAATCAATATCGACTCAGACAGCCGTCTGGCCATGACAGCAACTGTGCGCCGTGTGTTCGACGAGAAACCTTCAGAATTCGACCCGCGTAAGTACCTCGGTCCGGCTCGCGACGAAATGGAGAAACTCTACAAGCACAAAATCATCAACGTACTCGGTTCTGACGGCAAAGCAGAATAAAGAGACACATATTTTCCAATACAGGCGGGGCAGTACCAATCATGGTGCTACCCCGCTCTTTTTAATTATTGTAAATGCATGAAAAAAGGGTTGTGCCCCTATAAGAAAGGACACAACCCCGGTGAAGATAGCCTAAAAGGCTTATTTTTTAACTGCCGATGCAGTGTAGGGTATCGATGTGAAATCGAGAGTGATTTTGAAAGTTCCTGCACCGTTGAGCACGAGGTTGTCGCCGTTGGCTACGAGCTTAGTCAGCGCGCCGCCAAGGTTGATTGCCCAATCGTCGTTTGCACGGAATTTCCAACCATTGCCTTCTTCCACTGTTATTTCGCCTTCCCATGTCAGGAAGTTGTCAGAAGGTGTCATTGCAACGGAAGAACCCCAGCCGTTGAAGTCGCCAATCAATCCCCAAGTAGTAATCGGAGTGATAGTGTAGGTAAGGTTGTCGATGTCAACTTCGCAGTAGTACAGACCGTCGGCAGCAGCATTTAGGTTGCCTGCTCCCGGGTCGGTGCTGAGTTCGCCTTCAGTGCCTGTTGAGCCATAGTTTGTGCCATCCCAGTTGGGTTGGTTTGTAAACTTAAATTCTCCGTTGAGGTGAGCGAAACCTGTGAACTTGCCTGACTCAGAGTTGTAGGTAAGCATCTGACTGTTGCCTTGATTCCAGTCATTGGAATTGCCCGGGGTGTAGAGATATGTCATCTTGTCGATAGCATAGGTCATGTCAATCATGTTGATAGTCATGATGAATGAACCGGCTTCTTTGATGCAACCGGCACCCGGGTCTCCTTCTTCGGGGTCGAAGAGAAGTCCGCTCATTGATTCATCGCCGTTGGTTTCGATACCGATTACGGTAGCCCAGTCGCCGCTTTCGATTGCTGACTTCGGAGCTATCTTCCACCAGTAGCCGTCGGCTGCCTGTTCTTCCGTAATTTCAAATGCTACTGTGAATACGGGGTCATCATATACGCTTTCGTTTGAGTGCTTGAACGGCATTGATGTGTCGAGTTGCCAGCCATTGCCTGTGCCGATGAAGTAATAAGCTTCCTCAATCTTGATGTCAAGAGGCACGGGGGTTACTGAAATTTTCTTAGCGCCGAGATAAACATCCTGTCCGCCCACGCGGCTCACTACTGTGCCTGATGTGATGTAGGCGGCAAACCGGACATAATTGTCTTTTGCAGCAGGGCTCTTGCCAAGTTTAGAACGGAACCACGCATCCCAGTCGGTTGCGCTTACTGTGCCGTTGGTCACGGGGAAGAGGGTGGCGTCAGAATAGTCCGGCTGAGTAGCCAGCTCCATTACGAAAGACACTGTTGCGCCTTCCGGCAGGTCTTTCGCTTCGGTAAGTTCAATTACAGGTATGTTCACGTCTGTCTGATAGGCGCTCAGGTCGAGGGTCGACTGTTCAAGACCCTTGCCGAACTTGACACTTACACCGTCAGCGGCCATTACGGCCTCCTGAGGGTTGGTCTGCATCTGGCCTAAGTCGGATTTATCTTCACATGATGTAAATCCTAAGGTGAGCAGAGCCGCAAATAAAAATGCTATTTTTTTCATTGTGTTTTTTGTCTGTTGGTC
>CAYVNJ010000031.1:1961-20633 GCA_964452865.1 uncultured Sangeribacter sp.
CTCTCGCCGGGTATGGTGAACTTGGCCTGTGTGTACTGCTCTTTAAGGGTTGTGTAATTGCTGAAATCCTCGTCGAGAGAAATTTCCACTGTGTAGCGGGCTACTACACCCATGCCGTAGTTGGCCTGCGAAACCGACAGCTCTATACCTGTGTTTGCGCTCAACATGTATGTATTGGCTGCCAGAGCAGGTGTGTTAAGATGAAATTCTGTCGGATGTTCAAGACGAGGCTGAGTATCCTCCTTGCAACTTGTGAACGTCATGGCAATCAGTGCCATGAAAGTCAGTAATAATGATATTTTTTTCATTGTTCTTTACGCTCGATTAATAGTTGGGGTTCTGCTTGAATGATGAACCGTAGGTGGCAATCACGTCAGACGGAATAGGATAGATGTTAAAGTGCGATGGGAATGCAGTGCCTTCTTCAATATGACCTTTCCATTGCCAGAGGTAGCTCGAACCGGTGAAGAGTCCGTAGCGCACCAGGTCGGTACGGCGTGTCATTTCCCAATACAGCTCGCGTGCGCGCTCATCGAGCAGACTGTTCAGCGTCAGCTCGCCGCTGTTCCAGACGGGAACTCCCGCACGGCCGCGTACATAGTTCACGTATGTCAGTGCATCGCCGGCATTGCCTGCTCCGCGCAAGATAGATTCTGCAGCCATCAGATAGACATCGGCCAGACGGAACAGAGGCACTGTCGTGTTGTGGAACTTGGCCACATCGCCCAATGTTGTGTAAGATGTCCATTCGAGCATTGTGCCGTCGGCTTTTTCCTGCTTGTTGCTATGAGCTTCTGCACGGCCTACACGGTTGATGCCCGTCACCGGGTCGACGAATTTGTTGATTGTACCGTCGGCGTTAGCCTCACATGCGGTAAACTTTATACATGCATAACCGGCCTCAAACGAGTTGAAAGGAACGTTGTCTTTCGAGAAGCCCTGGTTTTCTGTCAGCCAGAGATAGGTACGGCCGTCCTGGCTTACACCATCGACGAAGTTAAACTTGTCTGACAGCTGCGGACGTGCGTGCATACAGCCCCATGAGTCATTTGTGCCGTAGTAGAGCTGGTTCATGTAACCGTCTTCTACTTTAGCTTCGCCGGTCAGAATGTCGAAATCGCTCTGCGATGCATTCTTGATTGCGCCGTTGATGAGGAATGTAGCTCCGCCGTAAGGCTGTGTGTACTTCGAATTCTGAGGCACACCCCAGAGAATTTCGTTCTGGTCAGCCAGTGCACCGCCGGGGCCGAACATGGCATTGTTGTCGCAGAACAGAGCCAGATAGTCATTGGCAAGACCTGAACCCTGGAAGCCACCGCCTTTGTGACGGTTGATGATGTTCTGTGCGTGTGACAGACATTTGGCATACTGATTGGTGCCTGTATATACTTCCGCATTCAGATAGTAGCGGCACAACAGAGCCTCGACAGCGTCCTTGCCTATACGGCCGTAGACCACAGCTCCCTTGTTCAGGTTGTCGGGCCATGCTGCCAGAACGTCCTCAAGGTCAGCTGTCACCTTGTTGAACAGTTCTGTACGGGTAGTCTGAGCGGGGCGCTCGCCGTATGGCATATCGTCCCATGCATAAGCGGCGTCGCCGAAGAAGTCGATGATGTAGTAGTATGACAATCCGCGGAGAGCGCGTGCCTCAAGGATGAACTGGTCAACCTCTTTCTGTGTTTCAGCATCAAAAGTCACGTTATAATTCTCCGGATGTTTTGCCAGACGCAGAAAATCGTTGCATACGGCCACATGAGTGTAAAGACGTGAATATGTACCGAAGATAGCAACGTTTGAAGAGCCCCATGTGCCCCAGCGCATATCGTCGACACCACCGTCGTCATAAATCCACATACATTCGTCGGTAGGGAATTCCTCAAGCATGAAGACTGTACGTGTCCACTGCGATGTACCTCCGTCAAGACCTTCGATGTCGGCTTTATCGTCAGGACCTTTCTGTCCTGAAACAGCAAGACTGGAGTAGCATTTAGCCATTATTTCGGCCACATAGCCCCGAGGGTCGGAGGCAAATTTGTTTGATGTTACGTCCTGCGGGTCGTTGGGCAGCTGGTTAAGGTCGTCGGTGCATGCGGTCAATCCCGACATACCTAACGCTACACAACCCAAAAGGATTTTACTGATATATGATTTCATATCTGTTTCGTTTTTTCTGTTTGATGTTGGATTGATTGTTTAGAACGTTGCCACTACACCCAGCGAGAAGGTTACGGGGCGAGGATATGTATTTGTGTCTATACCGTTCTCGATTTCCGGGTCTACACCTTTATAGCGTGTGATGACGAACGGATTTTGTACAGCACCGTAGAGACGCAGTTTCAGGCTGTTCTTGAGAAGGTTGTTCCAGGTATAACCCAATGTGATGTTGTCGCAACGTACGAAGCCCGCATTCTCCAGGAAGTAGTCGCTATAGAACTGCTGGTTTTCGAAGTAATTGTCTGTGCGTACGAGGTTGCGGAGGGTACTGTTTGAGTATGTTCCGCTCTTGTACGAACGGCTTGCGCGTACGTTATTGTAAACATAGTTACCGATTGAAGCACGAAGCTGGAAGCCTAAATCCCAATTCTTATAGCTGAATGTATTGTTCCAGCTCATTGTCACTTTCGGGTCTTTTGAGTGCTTGAACACTAAGTCGTCCTGGTTGATTTGACCGTCGCCGTTCTGGTCTACGTATGCACCTTCGATAGGACGGGCATATTCATCGTAAATCTGCTCATAGAGAAGGAAAGTGTAGGCTGCATAACCGACTTTCTGAGCCTGGCATGTATTGCCGGTCGCACCCATACCGCCTGTTGTTACATAGGAGTTGGGGTCGTTGGTGTCGTTCAGCTTGGTGATTTTGTTCTTGTTCCATGCCACGTTGAGTGAGGTGTTCCATACGAAATCATCTGTCATGACAGGTTTGGCCGAAATCGTGGCTTCAAGACCGAGGTTGCGGAGTGTGCCGATGTTCTGGTACATCATGTTTGATGTTGCGGCACCGGGAGCTACGGTCACGAATGACAGAAGGTCTTTCGATTCGCGAAGATACCAGTCGAGTGCAACGTTCAGGCGATTGTTCCACCAGCCCATGTCCAGACCGACGTTCCATGTGGTTGTCTGCTCCCATTTCAGGTCCTTGTTGAACACCTGAGGATAGAGGGTCTGACCTACGATTGTGCCATTGCCGTTGACATACTGTCCGGTGTAGAGGTTGGGGTAGAACGAACCCTGGAGAGATTGTGCATAAACCGACATATAGGGGAAATAGCTGTCGACTGTCTGCTGACCTGTGATACCCCAGCCCAGACGCAACTTAAATTCGTTCATGTTGTCGCGGACGCCTTCCATGAAATCCATATTGTTGATTTTCCAACCGAGAGCTACTGCGGGGAAGAGAGCCCAGCGGTTGTCTTTCGAGAAGCGTGAAGTACCGTCGTCACGCAGTGTGAATGTCAGCAGATATGTATCTTTGAACATATAGTTCAGACGGCCATAGAATGAAAGGAGCATCAGATTGCCGCTTGCGTGATATTCCCACGGCTTGTATGTCGTTCCGATGAGTCCGACTGTTTCAGGGTCCTGAGTCAGGATATTTCCTGATGCAGAAGGAGTAAGGAAGCCGGCGGTTCTATACTCATTATTGTTGGCACGCCAGAGGTTGTCGAAGCGCTGCCATGAATAACCGGCCATGATGTCGAAGTATGACTGGATAGCCTCTACCTCCTTCTTGTAGTTGGCATAGAATTCGAGCAGTGTGTTGCGGAACAACTGGTGCTTATAGTACTCATAGCCAGCACCTTTATTGTTGAGTGCATTCCATGCGATAGGTGAGTTTGCATCTGTTGTGAAACGCTGTTCAGCTTTCTGTACATCGTAGCCGAGGTTGAGGTTCAGATGCAGGTCGGGGAGGAAGTGCAATGCGTAGTCAATCTGAAGATTGCCGTTTGAGCGGAGCATCGTGTACTTGTTGTCTCCGGCCATCAGGCGTGCTACCGGGTTGAGGACACCTTGTGTGTTGAAGTCATGACCCGAAGTTGTGCATGTTGTCCAGCCGTTGTAGAAGTACGGGAAGTCAGGGTTGCCTGTCGGGTCGTAAGTGTGAACCGGAATTGTCGGGTTATACTGGAGGGCGTCTGAAATGGCCGACAGGTCGGCATCGCGCTGATTGATGTAGAATCCTTTGGCGTTGGCGTTGATTGAAAGCAGACCGCCGAAGAATTTCGGGCTCAGGTTGAAGCCTGCGGTCACACGTTCCATCATTGATTTCTTCATGATACCCTGGTTGTTGGTGTAAGAACCGCTCACCCGATAGGGGAGGAAACCTACTGTGCCGCCCACGCTCAGGTTGTAGTCCTGAGAGATTGAGGTGCGGAGAATTTCGTCCTGCCAGTTTGTGCTTGTCTCTCCGAGACGGGTGGCTGCATCAGAGTCTGCACCCCAGTAATCAAGAATTAATTCGCTGAAATCTTCAGCGCCAAGTACTTTCAGTTTCTTACGTGCTGTGTTCACACTTGCGGTTGCAGAGAAGTTCACCTGCGGACGACCGGCTTTACCTTTTTTGGTGGTGATGATGATTACACCGTTTGACGCACGTGTACCGTAGATAGCTGTGGCCGAAGCGTCTTTAAGGATTGTCATCGACTCGATGTTGTCCGGGGCAATCATACCTAAGGGGTTCATCGCACCGTCGCCGAAAGAGTCGTTGCTCAAAGGCACACCGTCCAACACGATTAGCGGGTCGTTGGCTGCCGAAAGAGATGCGCCGCCACGGATGCGGATAGTTGCCGCGCCGTTAGGCTTGCCACCGTCGGGAGTTACTACAACACCGGGTGAGGCACCAACCAGCAAGTCCTGTGCTGAGGTCGAGATACCGGCCTCGATAGCGTCGGGAGTCACCATGGCTACAGAGCCTGTGGCGTCCTGCTTCTTGACTGAACCGTAGCCGATTACCACGACGTCGTTCAACATGGTGGTGTTCTGCGACAGTGTAATGGAAATGTCGGTGCGACCGTCGACAGCTACGTCAAGAGGATTGTATCCCACATACGACACTACCAAAGTGGCGTTGGGAGCTACACTGATTTGGAAATTGCCGTCGATGTCGGTGGCAGTTCCGTTCTGAGTGCCTTTCTCCATCACTGTGGCACCGATAAGGGCTTCGCCCGTTTCGTCAACCACCGTACCTCGTACGTTGATTTTCTGGGCTAAAGCGGGAAGCGCGACCGCCATGAACATTGCCATGACTATCAATAGCTTCCGATTCAAGTGAAAACATACATTTTTCATGCAAGAATTCTGAATTAGTTTTACAATCGGTTATTAGTTGGTTATATACTTGCAAATAATTAATCTCACAAATATAAGATTAATTTTATAAATTTTAACTTTTACCGTTAATTTTTAACAATTTTAACATTTACCCTTTTAACCCAACCGGGAATCTTTGGGGGTGGGCACGATTAGCGGACGCCGAGGATGCGATGGGTTAACGTGTTATGTCTTAAGAGCTACCACTCATATCGGTGCAAATATTGAAATGTCTTATTTAATGCAAAATTGTAAGTAATTTTACATGCTTATGTAGAAATTCTGCAGTTTTTTCTTATCTTCGCAAAAGATTACTCGGAAATTATTTTAAAACACAAAATCATGTCCAGCTATATGCGATTATATCTATTTATCGCATGTTTTCTTTTATACATAGATTCTTCTATTTCTATGGCACAAGTCAAGTGTGGAAACACATTTGATGAGGATTCTCGCAATTTTGATGATGTTAAAGAGTTGCCAGACATTCACTATAAATTCGATGGTTTTATCGTTCCCGATATTCCAGAACCGGCCATATATAACAATACGAGTACATATGCTTTAATTATTAATGGCGGTCATGATATTTCTGGTAACGAAAGCCGTTATTGGAACAATTCAATCAAAACTATCATTAAATGACGACAATCATGAAAAAGACAATATTAATCGCAACAGCATTGGCAGCAGGTATGGCTGCCAATGCCGAAAAACTATATCTCAGCGGAATAGAATGTACGAAGTATTCCTGGCCATCTGGTTCTGATAGTTCTGATAGTTCTGATAGTTCTAATGGTTCTAATGGTTCTGACTTCTCATTCAAAAGCCTGTTTCAATATGATGACGATGATAACCTGACTCAGATAGACATTAGCAGATATATAAATAGAGCATCTGCTGCTCGTATGACGTTGCCGGAATCGGTATTATATCAATTTGAATACGATGACAAGACTCTGAAGCATGCACGATATATTGATTCTGACGGTAAGTCTTTGACAGGCACAGCCAGAACAATCAAAACCGAAGATGGCGAAATTATATATACTTCTGTGTCAAGCCCTGATGCTGAAAAAGACCATGTATTCAGAGCTGAATATAATGAAGAAGGGTTGCTGGTTGTGACAGAACGGTTGTCTGCATCTGGAGAAAGTCACTATGACCCCGATGATATATATCTGTATGATGATATAATGGTAAAATATATGTATAGCTATGATGCAGAAGGTGAGATTTCATACATACAACTTATTAATTATCCCGGTAAGGGGCAAAGTCAATGGCATTTAAAATATAATGACGGAGTTCTGACAACGTGTGATTATTTTGATTATCGTATCAATACAATTAATGTTGTCATATTGGAGTTTTCATATTATGACGAAAATGAAATTGGAGAAAATACTATTGTTGTCACGCCAAATCCAATACCTTTCATATACGCTTCGCTCTATGATAATCTGTATGATTATACGATTTATTCACATTCGTTTTTTATTCCGGATTGTATATCGCGGATGATTGCAATGCAACAAAATAAGATTCTTAAAACAGTTCGCATCCGTTATGGGTGCAATTTAGCCTACTATACATTTGATTGCAGATATCAGAACGAAAGGCCTTCGGCAGGGCTTGGTGTAGCTGTTGCCGATGATATTGAGCCGGTGTATTACAATATTCAAGGAATGCGAGTCATCAATCCCGTTGATGGGGAACTATATATTACAGTGCGTGGCAACCAGGTTGTCAAGGAGGTTTACCACAGATAAAGGAAGTTGTCGAAATAATGTAGGATTAGCGGACGCCGAGGATGCGATGGGTCTGCAGCGAGAGTCGCCAGCGAGGGTCGGACATCACTGCTGCTATGGTTGCCCGCAGATTGGCTTCGCGTGTCCGGCAGTCGGGTGTCCAGCAAGGCTGGAGGAAATAGCGGGTGTCGGGCCGGCTGCATCTCAGTTTGAAGTAGGGCTCGAGGTTCTGACCTGTGTAGACCACCTTTATTTCGTCGGCATGGTCAGCCAGGATTGGATAGAGTGAACCGTCAGGGCGACTTTTCGGACTTATGGTTACGTGATTGAGCCCTGCTGGTAGAGGTTGTGTGCCGTTAGTCTCTATTGTGATAGTTTTGTCGGGTGCCGCTGTATGCAGTGCTGCAATAAATTCAGAGTCGATGGTGAGTGTTGGCTCGCCTCCGGTCAGCACTATTAACGGCATGGTGCTCGCCGCTACCGTGCTGATGATTTCGCTCTCAGGTGTAAGTACGGGATTGTCGAAATCAGTGTCGCAGAAAGGGCATGCCAGGTTGCATCCGCCCATACGTATGAAGAGCGACGGAGTTCCCGTCAGTTCTCCTTCGCCCTGTATGCTTTCAAACATCTCGACCAGCGGCAGAAGTCGGTGGCCGTCATGGTCATGCGTAATCATTCGTCAATGTAAGTTGCTGTGTTTCCTTCGCTTTCACGCACATCGCAGCGCCAGCAACGGGGTACGTTGTCAACAACCCAGCGGGCAATGTTTTCGGCCGTTGGGTTGAAGTCGAAAACGTCGTTGAGCACCTTGTGGTCCATACGTTCCTTAATCATGGACTTCACGGCTGTGAAGTCGACCACCATTCCGGCTGCGTCGAGTTGTTCGGCACGGCAGTAGACAGTCAGCAGCCAGTTGTGACCGTGGACGGCGCGACATTTACTTTCATAGTCGAGGTTGAGGCTGTGGGCAGCCGATATTTCTATGGTCTTGCTGATGTAGTACACTTCGGAGTAGAAATAATTAAGGTTAATCGTCTGATGTGGAGTCGTAGACTGTCGGGTCGGTTACACCTGCTTCGGCAAGAGCCTGTCGGCGCTCGACGCAGGTGGCACATCGGCCACAGTGGTGTTCGCCACCCTTGTAGCATGAATAGGTAAGAGAGAAGTCGACACCGGCAGCCGCTCCGCGACGGGCTATGTCTGACTTAGACAGGTCGGTGTAGGGAGCTACGATGTCGATGCCCGGGTATGTGCCGGCTTGCGTAGCACTGCTCATTGCCCGGATGAATTCAGGACGGCAGTCAGGATATATGGCATGGTCGCCTGAATGGTTGGCTATCATGACATGGGCAAGGCCGCGCGACTCGGCGAGCCCGGCTGCTACCGCCAGCATGATGCCGTTGCGGAACGGAACGACCGTGCTGCGCATGTTGCTTTCGGCATAACCTTCTTCGGGAATGGCATCAGCTCCACTGAGCAGGGCGCTCTCGAAGTATTGCCCCATGAAGCCGAGCGGTATTATAATGTGCGGAATGTCGAGACGCCGGCAATTTTCAGCCGCACATGCAAGCTCACGAACCGCGTGGTTGGCTCCGTAGTCGAAGCTGACAGCCAAGGCTATGGCGTGGGCATACTCATGAAGCATGCTCACTGAGTCCATGCCGCCCGATAGTACCATGACGGCCGATTTTTCCTTCAGGGCTTCCATTTGTTCAGAAACGGTTTGAGTCTGGTTTGAAATTTTCTGCCATGCGTATTTCGCATAGATGAGAATGGGCGTCGTCGGCCTTGCATGCAAAGGGGTAGATGCTTATGCCTCCGCGTGGCATGAAAACACCTTTCACCTCAAGGTATCGCGGCTGCATGAGCTGCCATAGGTCGTTGAGTATGATATTGACGCAATCCTCGTGGAAGTCGCCGTGGTTGCGGAAGCTGAACAGATAGAGCTTCAGACTCTTGCTCTCGACCATGCGGTGGTCGGGAATGTAGCTTATGCGCAGGTGTCCGAAGTCCGGTTGACCTGTCTTGGGGCACAGAGTGGTGAATTCCGGGCAGTCGAATGTGACTACATAGTCGCGGTCGGGATGTTTGTTGTCAAACGTCTCGAGGATACCGGGATTGTAGTCCGAAGGGTATTGTGTGGCGTTAGCTCCGAGCAGTGTTACGCCCGACAGTTCTTCAGGTGTTCGCATGGCGTGTTATTTTGTCAGAGCGTCGAGTGAGGCGCGGATAGCTTCTATTTTTGCAGTTGCGTCGGCTTGTTTCTTTCGTTCGAGTGCAACTACTTTTTCGGGAGCGTTTGCGGTAAATTTCTCGTTGGAAAGTTTCTTCTCCACCGTTGCCAGGAAGCCGGTGAAGTATTTAAGTTCATCCTGCAGGCGTGCGATTTCGGCCTGTGTGTCGGCTTCGGAAGTGGCAAGTGGTACGGCATATTCAGTAGCACCCACACGGAATGCGGGAGCAGAAGGGTCTTTCTCGGTTACAATCTCCACCCGTTCGATATTGGCGAGCTTGCGCAACAACGGTTCGGCTGCCGGGTCGTAGTCGCCAAGGACGGTGAGTGTCAGCATGTCGCGCAATGGAAGCTGCTTCTTTGCACGGATATTGCGCACACCGGCCACTACTTCTCGCATATTGTCGATGCGGGCTATGAGAGCTTCGTCGGCAGGTAAAGCGTCGGGAATGAGAGCCGTCATGATGCTTTCGCCCTCGGCACGAGGTGCGAGATGCTGCCATAATTCTTCAGTGATGAATGGCATGAAGGGGTGGAGCAGACGGAGCAGTACGTCGAAGAAACGGCGTGTGGCCTCCAGAGTGACAGGGTCGATAGGTGTGCCGTACGGAGGTTTGACCATTTCGAGGAATGAGGATGAGAAGTCGTCGCGGAACAGACGATATACGGCCATTAGGGCTTCCGACAGACGGAACTTGCCAATAAGGTCTTTCACTTCGGCCAGTGTGCGGTTGAGCGCTGCATCGAACCATGCGGTGGCTGTGGCGGCATAGTCGGGTCGTTTGGCATCTGGTGCAGCTTCCCAACCTGATACGAGTCGGAAAGCATTCCAGATTTTATTGCAGAAATTGCGGCCTTGTTCGCACAGCGAGTCATCGTACATGATGTCGTTGCCGGCAGGTGCGGCCAGCATCAGACCCATGCGTACGCCGTCAGCCCCGAAACGGTCGATTAGTTCGAGCGGGTCGGGTGAATTGCCGAGCGATTTCGACATTTTGCGGCCGAGCTTGTCGCGTACTATGCCCGTGAAATAGACGTTGCGGAAGGGCTTTTCGCCGGTATATTCATAGCCGGCCATTATCATGCGAGCCACCCAGAAGAAGATGATATCGGGAGCTGTCACGAGGTCGGCGGTCGGGTAGTAATATTTTATTTCGGGGTTTTCGGGTTCGAGGATACCGTTGAACAGCGATATAGGCCATAACCATGAACTGAACCATGTGTCGAGGCAGTCGTCTTCGCGCCGCAGGTCGGACAGCGCGAGAGCGGGATTTCCAGTCTTTTCCCTGGCGAGGGTCAGGGCTTCCTCTTCTGTTTCGGCAACTACGTATCCGCCTTCCGGCAGATACCATGCGGGTATCTGGTGTCCCCACCACAGCTGGCGGCTGATGCACCAGTCTTTGATGTTTTCCATCCAGTGGCGGTAGATATTCTTGAATTTGCGCGGCACGAATTTAATGTCGTCGTCCTCGACAGAACGGAGCGCAGGTTTAGCCAGTTTTTCCATTTTGACGAACCACTGCATCGAGAGTTTGGGCTCAATCACAGCATCGGTGCGTTCGGAATGGCCTACGTTGTTTACGTAGTCTTCCACTTTTTCCACCAATCCGGCTTTTTCGAGGTCGGCCATAATCTCACGTCTTACGTCGAAGCGGTCGTGGCCCACATACATTCCTCCGGCGGGAGCTATAGTGCCGTCGTCGTTGAAAATGTCAATCGAAGGCAGATTGTATTTCTCGCCGAGCATATAGTCGTTGACGTCGTGCGCAGGAGTGACCTTGAGGCATCCCGTGCCGAATTCCATATCAACGTATGAGTCCATGATTACGGGGACTTCGCGGCCAACGAGGGGTACAATCAGGCTGTGTCCTTTCAGCCATGTGTATCGGGGGTCGTCCGGGTTTACGCATACCGCGGTATCGCCCAGAATGGTTTCAGGTCGGGTAGTGGCTACGACAACGTATCGTTTCTCCGGGTCGCCGGCCACGTAGTATTTAAGATGGTACAGATTGCTTTGTTCCTGACGGTAGATTACTTCTTCGTCTGACAGTGCGGTCTTGGCCGACGGGTCCCAGTTGACCATGCGTACCCCACGATAGATGAGCCCTTTGCGATAGAGGTCGACAAATACGCGTATTACGGATGCAGAGCGAATCGGGTCCATGGTGAAGGCTGTGCGACTCCAGTCGCATGAAGCGCCGAGGCTTCGCAGCTGGCGCAGTATTATGCCACCGTATTTTTCTGTCCATGCCCACGCTTCCGAGAGAAACTCTTCGCGTGTCATGGAGTCTTTCGAGCGACCTTCTCCGGCAAGTTTTGCCACAACCTTGGCCTCAGTCGATATTGAGGCGTGGTCAGTGCCGGGCACCCACAGAGCGTTTTTACCCTCCATGCGTGCGCGACGCACGAGAATGTCCTGGATGGTATTGTTGAGCATGTGTCCCATATGGAGCACTCCAGTGACATTGGGAGGGGGAATGACGATAGTGAAAGGTTCGCGGTCGTCGGGTTCAGAATGGAATAATCCGTTTCTCTCCCAGAAATCATACCATTTATTTTCGACGAGGGTAGGGTCGTATTTAGGTGCTAATTCGCTCATAGTTCGTTTGATAAAGATTTTGCCCTGGGGCACAGATGTGTTTGGTTGCAAAATTAATAAAAAAAACCGAAAATAGATTTATTTGTGTAGTTGTGAAAGTTTATGCAAATTTGTAGCAAGATTAATAAAATCAATGTTTATATGAAGAAAATTTTACTAATTGTGTCGGCTATGCTGCTATGCGTGCCGACCCTTTGGGCGGATGTGTCTTCAGCGACAACGCTCAAAGCCTTTTTGGATGATATTCAGAAAGGACAAACAAAGACTTTCAGTGGGGAAGTCGTATGTTCATTTAACGATGAAGGGTCATACCTGTATCTCCAGGATGAAACGGCAGGCATGCGCATCAGTGCCTATGGCTTGCAGATTAAAACAGGCGATAAAATCAAGGATGTAGAAATCGCTGCATCGCTTTACCCTTTTACAGGTCCGAAAATTCTTTCAATCAATTCTTACACTTTGGTGGAACAGAATGTGACTATCACTCCCTCGACAGTGGCTCTTGCCGACCTCGATGACTATAATTACATGTTGGTGCGAGTCGAAGGACTGAGTTTCAGCAATGCCGGCTATAATTTTGAGTTGGACACAAATGGTTCGCCCTTGAAGGAGACTGTCACACAAGACAGAATGCAAGGCTATGTCTGCCCGTTCGCAGGTAATATCATCGGCACTCCCATTCCAAACAGTGCAAATGTGACCGGTATAGCGAATGTTGACCAGGTTCTTAAACCTCGCACACTGTCAGACATCGAGGTGGTTACTTCTGGCGAGGAACAAGACGAAAACTTCGCCCGATTCCTGGATAAGATGACACATTACGGTTCAGAGGTGTTCCCGGGTGAACTGGTAGTGTCTTATGCCAAGCGTGAAGGCTCTGTTGTGACTCTTGTCGTGCAGGATGACAGCGCCGGTGTGTACAGCTACATGAATGGTACAGGTCTTAAGGTCGGTGATAAAATCAAAAACGCCTTAATCACTATGGTTTCGGCCAACGGACGTTATACGGTTAGCGATTATACTCTCGTGTCAGAGGGTAATACAATCACTCCTAAGGTTATAACCGCGTATGATATGGGTGACACTTCTCCCTACCGCTATATGATGGTGAAGGTTGAGAATGTCGGTATCAAATCGTCGGAGAGCGGTATCTTTACACTCAAAGGTACATATCCTATTCTGACCAATGGTGCGAATGTCGAGAGTGCGTTGCTCTCTACCGCTTTCTGTCCAGAACTTGTAGGCAATGTGATTCCTAAACAGGCAGACCTGACCGGTATTCTGTTCTTCGGTTTTGAAGTGCGTCCGGTATCTCCGGAAGGTATTGAGGCAAAGGGTGACGAGATGTCAACCCCTGTGATTGCAGATTGTGCGACTGTGGCTGACGTCCGTAAGACAGACAATGACGTCATACGTCTGGCAGGTCCTGTTGACGTTACCTACGTGATTGACCAAGGCAATGGCTTCGGCAGTCTGTTTATGCAGGATGCCACCGGTGGTCTGGAGGTGCAGATGTCGGGTATTGTTCCAGAAGATTTAAAGCGTGGCTCACAGATGACAGATGTATCTCTGAATATCGTGAACGAGGCTCTTACCTTAAGCCGTATTCAGGATAAAACAGCTGAAATTACAGCTCAGGATGTAAGTGTCACTCCTAAGGTAATTCTTCCGGGCTCAATCAATAAATCTAATATTGACGAACTCCAGTACACTATTGTGGAATATGCAGGCGTGCGATTTGTAGGAAATGAGCCTGAATTCTCTGACTCTTATACTTATACGGTTGTCGATGGCGATGTTCAGGCCATGATATATCCTTACAGCGGATTGAAAGGTGTGGCAGTGCCGGAAGGTATAGTCAACGTTCGCGGTCTCGCCATGTATAATGCCGACCTCGGAGCATATATAGTCCGTCCGCGTGATGCAGAGGATATAGTTGCAACCGACCCGACACAGCCGTATATCTTCCTTTCCACAAAAAATCTTAACATCAACGCCAATCTCGGCCAGGAAGCTACTGCTTCTGTTGAAGTGACAACCCGCAACTGTACAGCACCTGTTACCGTCAAACGTGCGGAAAGTTCGGAAACTCAGTTGATTACTCCGGATGTTACATCGTTTGAACCTTCTGATGTGGCTAAGAAAGTGACATTCTCATTCCGCCCGGAGGAAGTAGCTGTTATTTCGGAAACATTTGAGTTTGCTTCCGAGGGGGCAGCTTCTGTATCGTTGACTGTTGTTGCCTCAGGTATTGATGATATTCAGATTGTCAGCGCCGATGCTGAAGGTGCTTACAGAGTATTTACCACCACAGGTGTCAAGGTGCTTGATACGCGTGACGGTTCGAAACTTAGCACGTTACCGGCCGGTCTTTATATAGTGAACGGCCGCAAGATGATAATACGCTGAACCAGCGCAGACTGATAAATATAAGACGAGAGGTTGATTCAGTTCAGCCTCTCGTTAATCATTTATAAGTTGTATTGTGCGAAAAACGCCGGAGCGCATCCCTGCGTCCCGGCGTTTCCTTGCTTTCTACGGAACATCCGCATAGAGCAATCAGTCCTAATCCTAAATAAATATTCTATCCTTATGAAAAAAAGAATTACTTAAATTCATTAACCATAAGATAACGCAATGATAAAATTCTTATCGCGTCACAAAGTTAACGATATAATTTCACATATATTATAAAAATATAGCTAAAATTTGTTAAAAATTAACATTGTTCTATGGTTCGAGACCGTCAAGTTTGCCGACGACGTCGGCAACGGTTTCAAAAGGTGCGGTACGGTCAAGCAATACTGGTACTACTGAAGCGACCCCATGAGTGAGACACCATTCATCGGTATCTTCTGCTTCAGGCTCGAGATTAATGAACTTGCCGGTAAGCCAATAGAAGGGTTTGCCTTGCGGGTCGGTGTAGTCGGCATATTCATCCGTCCATTTTCCACGGCAAGAACGTACTACCCGACAATGTGACGGAGCGATAAGTGTCTTTGGAAAGTTTACATTGTAGCATAGGCCTTCAAGAGGTTCGTGAGCCAATACAATACGTGTGATGGCGCGTATCAGTCCCCTGCAATGTGAAAAATCGGCATCGGGTGAGTGGTCGGTGAGAGAATAGCCTATTGACCTCAGGCCGAAAGCAGCACCTTCGAATGCCGCCCCCATCGTGCCCGAGTATACTACGTTGACAGCTGCATTCGAACCATGATTGATGCCTGAGAGTACGATGTCGGGTGTGTGCGGACAAATCGTGTGCATTGCCAATTTGACGCAGTCGGTAGGTGTACCGTTGACGGCATACATTTCAGCTCCGTTGTAGTCGGGCATGCGTTTGACTTTAAGCGGAGAGTCGACGGTTATGGCCATACTTTGGCCTGAACGAGGACGGTCGGGACATACACATATTATCCGGCAGATGTCGGAAAGATAGTCTATGAGGCGGTGTACGCCGGCAGCCTGTATGCCGTCATCGTTTGTAATGAGTGCGAGCGGGAGATTTTCGTTTGGAGTCATTCAGATAGTCTTTTTTCTTTTAACGTAGTAATCCCACACAATGTTCCGGTCAGCACCGGGCAGACCGGACAAGACATCGGATAGTGGGGAGACGGTATAGTTTTTTCTCATGCGTCTGAAATCGCGGTGGGCTTTCCAAACAGCTCCTACAGATGAGAATTTTCCGGTGAGAAGAAACATGGCAGCTGCCAGGCCGTCGGCCAGTTGTCGGCGGAAAATTATTTTTCCCCGTGACTTAACTGTCAGATTTTTGTGTAGGAGCAACAGATTGTTGCGGAAGTTGAGATAAACTTTTTTGGGATTGCCTTTCGGTAGCGAACCTCCGCCGAGATGATAGACCTTTGCGGAGGGTACGCACACTATCCTGTAGCCAAGGGCATGAATGCGGCAGCAGAGGTCTATTTCTTCCATGTGGGCAAAGAAGTCGGCATCAAGTCCTCCCGCACGTGTGTATACTTCGGTGCGAACGGTCAGGGCAGCCCCTGATGCCCAGGCTATGTCGGCCGGTTTGCCGTCGTATTATCCATGGTCAGTTTCGATTGACTCGAATACGCGTCCACGGCAATAAGGATAACCAAGATTGTCGAGGTAGCCTCCTGCTGCCCCTGCATATTCGAATAGAGATTTATCGGCATAAGAGAGTATTTTGGGTTGACAGGCTCCTATGTCGGGATTGTTGTCAAGATAGTCGAGCTGCGGTGTGAGCCAACCGTCAGGGGTCTCTACGTCGGAATTTAGGAGTACGCTGTATTTATAACCGGCAATGCGGATTGCGCGGTTGTAGCCTTCGGCAAATCCGTAGTTCTTGTCAAGGCGTATGATTCGTACGTCAGGAAACTCTTCTTCGAGTACTTCAACAGAGTTATCAGTCGAGCCGTTGTCGGCCACAATCACTTCAGCGCGTTCATGCGGAGTATTTGCAATGACCGAAGGTAGGAATTGCCGCAATAGTTTGGCTCCATTCCAGTTGAGAATAATGACTGCGGTGTCGCGTGATGAAGTATTCATGACAGGAGTAGTTATTTTTTTAGTTTGATGCGCCAACGGTTATGACTCCAAAGATATGCCGGCGGATAGCTGCGTATGGTGGTTTCAAGATTTTCTACGTAGCGACGGGTAATTTCACCCTCCGGCATCTCGGCTGGGTTGTCTGTGATGAGGCGGATGGTCGATGTGTAGTAGCCGCGGCGCACACAGCGTGTGTCGAAGCAGAGCACCGGCATGGAGAATTTTCTTGCAATCTCTTCTGTGCCGTATATGAAAGGTGTTTTGCGACCGAGGAAATCAACGTCGACAGTGGTGCCGTTGTGGCTCGGTTTCTGGTCGCTGAGGAAGCCGGTTATAGACCTTACATTGTCGCGCCGCCACGTCAGGAGCTGACGCACTATATGGTTTTTGGCTACAGGAGTATTGTAAGTTGAGCGCAGACTGAGAAACCATTTGTCGAACCATGTGTTTTTCAGCGGACGGTATACATGGGCGTAGACGGCATCTTTAGTGCCGCAGTGGAGTGCCATGGACGTAATCCATTCCCAGTTGCCGAAATGCGAGGTGTATATCACCATGCTTTTTCCTTTGGCAAAAAGGGAATCGATGATTTCAGTGTTTTCAAAAGTCATGCGTCGGCTCAGTTCGTGCTCCGACATGTGGGGCAGCCTGATGGTCTCCACGAAATAGTCAGCAAGATGCCTGTAGAATTTTTTTACGCAAACCTCGACTTCTGCATCGGAAAACTCAGGAAATGAATCGGCTATGTTGCGACGTACCAGGCCTCGGCGGTATCGGACAATACATCTTGCAGTCCAGCCTATGACGTCGGCAAGAGGGTATAATAGTCCGAGAGGCAATCGTCCTAACCCTGCCAGCAGCCACCCGAGTGGGGTGAGGAGAATATTCCTGCGTTTGTTCATGTTGCAGCAACTGTGAAATCCGTGCCGGATGACGGAATAATCTTCGCTTGTGTGATTGTATTGACAAGTTCTGCCTGATATGGAGCTTCGACCCGAAGGTAATTGTCGGTAAATCCGTGCATTTTAGCTCCGGGACGCGGTTGTTCCCAAAGTATGGGGCGAATTGTTCCGGCCATCCGTGAGGCAAACTCATGCAGTTTCGCATCGCTCACTTCAGACAATATGGCTGCTCGACGGTGTTTCTCTTCCTGCGATACGGGATTGTCTAAAGACAGGGCTTTCGTGCCGGGACGTTCGCTATAGGGGAAAACATGCAGTCTGGTAATGTCGAGGCTACGCACGAAGTCGAGACTGCGATTCCATTCTTCGTCTGTCTCGCCGCGTGTTCCGGCCATTATGTCGACGCCTATGTAGGCATCCGGCATCACCTCGCGGATATGTTGTATTCGGTCGGCAAAAAGAGCGGTGTCGTAGTGGCGATGCATGAGTTTGAGTACATGGTCTGAACCGCTCTGGAGCGGGATGTGGAAGTGAGGCATGAACGCGCGTGATGACGACATCCAGTCAATCAGTTCGTCGGGTAGGAGGTCCGGCTCTATTGATGATATGCGGAAACGGCTTATGCCTTCTACTTCGTCAAGGCGTCGCACGAGGTCGAAGAATGACTCGCCGGTGTGCTTGCCGAAATCGCCGATGTTGACACCGGTAATTACAATCTCCCGACCGCCCTCACGGGCTACATTTTCTGCCTGGGCGACTATATCCGTGATTGCGGCCGAGCGGGAGCGTCCGCGCGCCATGGGTATGGTGCAATATGTGCAGAAACGGTCGCAGCCGTCCTGAACTTTCAGAAACCACCGTGTGCGGTCGCCTTTCTCGCAAGAGGGCTGAAATCTCCTGACTGCAGAAATATCTGCGACAGCAGTAATGGGAGAACGCTCGGCAAACCACCGGTCAATCCATAAGGCTGCGTCGAGCTTTTCGTCAGAGCCGAGCACAATGTCAACTCCGTCGATGGAAGCTACTTCGGCCGGTTTAAGCTGAGCATAACAACCCGTCACAACGATAGTCGCATCCGGATTGGCAGTGGCTACGCGTCGGATGAGCTGACGGCCTTTCTTGTCGGCCATCTCAGTGACGGAACAAGTGTTTATTACGCATATATCTGCTTTTTCGCCGTCTTTTGCGCGTACAACACCTTTGGACTGCAACATCCGGGCGATGGTGGATGTTTCAGAAAAGTTGAGTTTGCAGCCGAGAGTATGGTAGGCTGCTTTCAGAGGCTGATGCGATGACGTATTCTCCATATATAGATGCAAAATTACTCAATTGCCGCCACATCCGCAATAT
>CAYVNJ010000032.1:0-19540 GCA_964452865.1 uncultured Sangeribacter sp.
AGCTCTCGATGCTAACCCCAACGAAGTTGAAGGTTTCGTAATCGGTGGTCACGGCGACACCACCATGATACCTCTGCGTCGATTCGCAGCTTTCCGCGGCATTCCCGCTGAAAAACTCATGGACAAAGAGACTATGGATAAGGTTGTTGCCGACACAATGGTTGGCGGTGCAACACTGACCAAACTGCTCGGAACATCTGCATGGTATGCTCCGGGTGCTGCTGCAGCGGAAGTGGTTGAAGCTATCATCCACGACCAGAAGGCAATGATTCCCTGTTCAGCACTCCTTGAGGGCGAATATGGCGAAAAAGACCTCTGCATCGGTGTT
Organism: uncultured Sangeribacter sp.; assembly: GCA_964452865.1. Taxonomy (GTDB): domain Bacteria; phylum Bacteroidota; class Bacteroidia; order Bacteroidales; family Muribaculaceae; genus Lepagella. The sequence continues at coordinate 329 of CAYVNJ010000032.1, forward strand.
CCCTGCGTACTCGGCAAAAACGGTATCGAGAAGATTGTAGAACTCGAACTTACAGCTGAAGAAAAAGAACTGTTTGCCAAGAGCGCAGCTGCAGTACACAAAACCAACGAAGCACTCCCCTGCTGATAACTGCCGGAGTTCTAATAACTACAACGGGGTTGCTCTTTCAGGAGCAACCCCGTTTGTTTTAACGATTACTATAAATCTACATTTTGTCAGATTGAAAGACCTTTTCTATAGGCTTCGTCAAGAGATTTATGTCCGGCAATCTCGCCCGGGTCATTGACACCTCCTGCAAAAACAGTTCCGGACAAATGAGCCCTTCCGAAACATTCTATCCATCCCTCAAGGCCTGATATAGCACGAGACGGTACATGTTCTTCATCCTCTGCCGCACTTGTCAACAGATAGATATCTTTGAAGTGATAATCGCCGCCGTAGAGCGGATTGGCTCTGTCGAGCAATGTCTTCATCTGACCGCTCATCTCATAATAGTAGATTGGAGTGGCAAAAGCAAGTACATCGGCATCATGCATCTTAGCCACAATTTCCGGTGCATCATCCTTAATGACACATTTACCGGTTTTAACACAAGACAGACAGCCTATACAAAACTTCAGCTCCTTATTATGAAGAGTAACGAGTTCTACATTATGACCGCCTTCTTTAGCACCGCGTGCAAATGCCTCTGCCAATTCATGCGAGTTGCTTCGTCCTCGCAAACTGGTTGAAATTACAAGTACTTTCTTCATATTAGATTATTACACTTTGAAAATTAATTGTCAAGTTGACTGTATTCTTCATCCGACACAGGCTCAAGCCATACATTATCAGTCGTTTCGCCAGGTACTGAGAATGCAAGATGTGCAAACCAGGAGTCCTTGGCAGCCCCATGCCAGTGTTTGACATTTGCAGGAATATTGATGACGGTACCCGGCAATATTTCGACTGCGGGTTTGCCCTCTTCCTGATACCAGCCCCGACCGGCTACTCCGACGAGCATCTGACCTCCTCCTTTTTCGGCTTTATGAATGTGCCAGTTATTGCGGCATCCCGGTTCGAACGTTACATTGGCAAAAGGAATCTGGTCTGTCGAAACCTGGGCGAGATAGCTGTTGCCGATAAAGTATTTGGCATATGCTGTGTTAGGTTCGCCAATAGGGAATATCATCTCCCGTTGGAAACGCGCCTTCGCATCGTCACCTTTGACATCTTCATTCCAGACATCTTTGGCCAAACGAAATGCGCCCCATGCCTTAGGCCAACCTGCATAAAATGCTATGTGAGTTATAATCTCGGCAGCTTCTGTACGGGTAATTCCGTTTTTCTTTGCTTCCTGCAAATGGTATATGAGAGAACTATCGACAATGCCCTGAGATATGAGCGATGTGATAGTGACAAGGCTGCGGTCGCGCAACGAAAGCAAATCATTTCGACTCCATACCTCACCAAACAGAATATCATCATTAAGATGCGCAAATTCGGGTGCGAATTCACCCAATGCATCCCGACCGGCGGTCTGGGTGATTTTGACAGCTCGCGTTGATGCGGCAGATGTTTCTTTTTGTGCCATAGTGTTAAGTGTTAAAGCTGAGAGCATCAGCATCATTAATTTTCTTTTCATTCGAAGTCTTAATTATACTGTTTTGATAATCTTAGCAGGGATACCTCCTACCACTGCTCGTGGCGGAACATCTTTATTGACTACCGCCCCTGCGGCTATTATAGCTCCATCGCCGATTGTGACTCCCTGCAGAATTGTCACGTTTGCGCCTATCCATACTTTATTACCAATCTTAACAGGTGCGGGCACCATGTCTGCTCGCCTGTCAGGGTCGGCTACATGATTAAGAGTTGCTATCACACAGTTATGACCGACAAGCACATCGTCACCTATGGTAATTCCTCCCTGGTCCTGAAATTTGCATCCTGAGTTGATGAATACTCGCTTTCCAATATGAAGGTTCTTACCGCAGTCAGTATAGAATGGCGGGAAAAGTCCGAGGCTACCATGCACTTCACGACCTGTAAGTTCCGACATGAGACGTATTATCTCCTCATGAGTATTGTAAGAATTGTTTATACGCATTGTTATGCGTATCGCATCCTGGCTTAGTTCGTGCATCTTTGCGTGAACCGGAGAACCTCCTCTAACAGTAGCTCCCGAGTTCATTATTTCTATAAACTGTTCAGTTGTCATGTCAGATAGTGTGTGTGGAAGACTCTTGATTTCTTAATATTCTAAAACTTCTTATGATTGCAAAATTAGCGATATGTCAGCAAAAATGGCATACCCATTTCTCGGAAATGCCTACCCAAATTACCACTTCGCTACAATGTGCTTAACATGTTATCTTATATGTCTCAAAAAAATAACACACTGCCAATCAGTCTTATAAATTAAAACATGCAAATTTTTGGGTATAAAATTTGGTGATAATGAAAATAAGCCGTAACTTTGCACTCGCAAAACGGAACAAGGCGGGATAGCTCAGTTGGTTAGAGCGTCGGATTCATAACCCGGAGGTCTCGAGTTCAATTCTCGATCCCGCTACCCAGATTGCAAAAAGCGTCGGATTACTTATCCTGACGCTTTTTCTTTTTCACTCTATTTCTTCCGGCATTGCCAAAACGAAGTATCCTGACTGCCGGATAAGAGGTCATCAGCAGCACGTCGAAGGCCTGGCGCCCATACTATACACTTGTCTGAGCGACGCACAAGTACAGTCTGTCTGGATTTAGAGACGCTGTCATATTTGGCATCCTTCATAGCTTTACTCACTTTTACCGACCCTCCTCCGAAAAGCCTTATCCTATCGCCAGGCATAACAAAACGCAGCATATAGCAATCCGGTTTTTTAGGGAAATAGGCTATATCCGGATTATCATTCGACAAAGCTAAATCAATATTTTCCTGCGTAGGGGACATTTCTACCCATTCGAGTTCGGGCATTTCAATATTATTCTCGGGCGACGACAAACGAAGTCCATCCCTCTCAAGACTCACAAGCATATCTCCGCTCCACAATCTATATTTATGCGGCTCACCATCGAGTCGTTGAGTCACATGCTTTACTATGCTTTGTAAAACATCGTCCGACGGGGAGACAGGGCGCAAAAATTCAAATATCAACGCACGGATGTCTGCACACTTCCGCATGACGTCGAATGATAAGAATGTACTATCCTGTATCATAGACGATATGGCTTTTGTATAGATATGTTCTACACTCTCAAGATGCTCTCTTGTCGACAATATTGAGCGTCGCACCGCAGGCCAGCGTGTCTCGATAAGAGGGATGATTTCGCGACGGATGAAATTGCGCCTGTAATCCGACGTGAGGTTAGTACTATCTGTCACATATTTCTGTCCAAGCTTATTGAGAAACTCAATGATTTCTTGTCTGTAAGTAGTGAGCAACGGGCGCCATACCTCACCATTATCCACCCGCATGGCAGTCAAGCCCGCAAGACCTGTGCCACGGAAGAGGTTAAGAAGCATCGTCTCAACATTGTCATCTGCATTGTGAGCCACAGCTATACGAGCGAGTCCATGCTCGGACATCATCTCGCGAAACCAATCGTAACGTAATGAGCGACAAGCCATCTCGACCGATTCTCCGGTCATGCGGCAACGTTCACCGACGTTAAAAGATGTCGTTATGAACGGCACATCAAGTTCCTTGCAAATATCTTCGACAAAGGCAGCATCCCGCATACTCTCGCTTCCACGCAAATGGAAATTGCAATGTGCAACCAACACGGGTATTCGAGCCTCACATAAAGCACGCAACAATGCCGTACTGTCCGCACCACCGCTACACGTGGCAAGTACTCCTTTCTCTTTCGCACCGTCAGGCAATGACTTTTCTATCCGGGCAGTTATTGTTCTTAATATATTGTCGCTCATAATACATTTTATCATTTTTGACGACGAAACTGCCAGAACGCCACAGCCGCAGCCGCTCCAACATTCAGCGAATCGACACCATGACTCATAGGGATACACACTGTCATGTCGCATGCATCTATCACCTCTCGCGAGAGGCCGTCACCTTCATTGCCGAGAAAGACTGCTATTTTATCATTCAACGGTATTTCCGGGCTGTCGGGAGCAACAGAATCCGGTGTGAGAGCCATGGCAAGTGTAGTAAAACCATGTTTTTTCAAATCGCAAGGACAACATTCGCAACGTGCCCAAGGAATACGGAAGACAGTTCCCATGGATACTCTAACAACCCTTCGGTTGAGAGGGTCGCATGATTGCGGAGTCAATATTACTCCGTCGACTCCAAGAGCAACAGCAGAACGAAATATTGAACCGATATTGGTAGTATCGACCACTGCATCGACCACTGCAAGACGTGATGCTCCACAGCAAACTTCTTCCAGCGACATAGGGGTCGGCCTCCGCATAGCGCAAAGCACACCACGAGTCAGAGTGTAGCCGGTGAGTCCGGCCAATAATTCCCGAGAACCAGTGAATACATCGATATCGCCCATACGTGCTATCAGCAGAGCGGCATCACCATCGATGTGTTTTCGCTCGCATAATAATGACACCGGTTCATAGCCGGCATCGAGAGCAGCTGTAATTACTTTAGGGCTTTCAGCAATAAAAACAGGGTCTTCCTCTGCACGCAACTGTGCTTCAGTAAGTCCGGCGTAAGGACGTAAAGCAGGATGGTCGCGTGATGTAAGTTCAATTATGTTCATAGCGGCGAAGATAGCCAAAACCCGACGAAAGGACAAATCTGCACATAGCTCATTTTGTGTTTTGCGGCAGAATATTTGCGGTGTTGGTGCATAATGGGTAAATTTGCGGATGTAGAAAGAACTAATTTAATCAATATGACACAACAAAAAACAGCCCCGGCAACAATAGCCGACAATCTGAAAGAAAAGGCGTGGGCACGCTGGACAGCTCTTGTCCTTCTGGCGTCAGCCATGTTCTTCGCGTACATCTTCATGGATGTATTATCACCGTTACAGCAATATCTTCAAAGCGAAAAAGGATGGAGTCCTATGGCTTACGGCCGCTTCACAGGTTCTGAAACATTCCTCAACGTATTTGTCTTCTTCCTGATTTTCGCCGGCGTCATCCTCGACAAAATGGGTGTGCGCTTCACCGCTATTCTTTCGGGCGCGGTCATGCTGATAGGCGGTTCAATCAACTATTATGCGTTGACTCCCGCTTTTGAAGGCAGCAGTCTCGAAGCGTTTATGGACAGCTTCATCAATCTGCCGGACACTTGGTGGAACATCACTCCGTTCTACAAGGGCATGCCGGCTTCTGCCAAATTGTCAGCCATAGGCTTCATGCTTTTCGGTTGTGGTGTGGAAATGGCAGGTATAACTGTGTCACGAGGCATCGTCAAATGGTTTCAGGGCAAGGAAATGGCAATGGCAATGGGTGTGGAAATGGCACTCGCACGTTGCGGTGTGGCAGTAGTCTTCCTGGCATCGCCGGCTATCGCTGCATTCCATGACAACATCAGTGTGGCACGTCCCGTAGGTTTTGCCGTACTTCTAATGCTTATCGGCTTGATAGCGTTCATAGTCTACGCCTTCATGGACCGTAAACTTGAAACTCAAATGGGCACAAATGCTGAAGAGAAAGACGACCCATTCAAGGTTTCAGACCTTAAATACATTCTGACGTCTAAAGTATTCTGGATTGTTGCTATGCTATGTGTATTGTACTACTCCGCAATATTCCCCTTCCAGAAATACGCCAACAACATGCTCCAGTGCAACCTCGGCATATCTGCAGAGCAGGCCGGTCAGGTATTCTTCGTATTCCCTCTGGGAGCAGCAGTCATAACACCCTTCCTCGGCTCATTCCTCGACCACAAGGGCAAAGGCGCGACAATGCTGATTCTTGGTGCATTGCTGATGATTATATGCCACCTCACATTTGCATTTGTGCTGCCGGCCACTAAATCTTCAATCATCGCCTACGCAGCAATCGTTCTGCTCGGCATATCATTCTCTCTTGTGCCTGCTTCATTATGGCCTTCAGTTCCAAAGCTTGTAGATAATAAGCTGTTAGGTTCTGCATATGCTGTAATTTTCTGGATTCAGAACATCGGTCTGTATGCCTTCCCGATGATTATAGGAGCTGTACTTGCATCGTCTAATCCCGGTGTGACCGACCCTTTGAAATACAACTATACTGTACCGATGGTATTGTTTGCATGTCTTGGAGGTCTTGCCCTTATATTCGGCATCATTCTTAAAGCCCTCGATGCCAAGAAACACTATGGTCTGGAGCAGCCCAACATCAAGGCTAACGCCGAAACAGCTGCCGCCGAGACACTCGCAGCTGAAGAATAACAATAATAGGTTGATATCATGCGAAATCCATATATATCTCTGCTGACATCGGCTATTCTTTTACCAATGTCCGCATTAGCAGCCGACGGCGATGTATTTACATATAACGACCTCCGATACAAGGTCCTGTCTGAAACAGACAAGACCTGCGAGGTCTCGGACAATGCCGGAATTACCGGAGATGTCGTCATTCCTGAGACTGTGGAGAATGACGGCGTTTCATATCGTGTGACAGAAATCGGCGCAAGTGCTTTTGCAGCATGCCGCCAGATGAAGAGTATTTCTATTCCTGAAAGCATAGTTGCCATACGCGAACGCGGATTAGAGAATTGCAGCGGCCTTGAGACTCTTGTCATTCCTAATTCAGTTGCAATTCTTGAATATCGCGGAGTTTTCGGTTGCAGCGGACTGACTTCGCTTACACTGAGTAATAATCTGAAAGAAATTGCTGCTTCAACATTCTCAGGATGTAACTATCTGACGGAACTTATCATACCCGACTCAGTTGAAAAAATAGGCGATGAAGCTTTCAATTTCTGCGGAAGAATAACGAATTTGGTCTTAGGCGAAAATCTGAAAGAAATCGGGCTTATGAGCTTCTCGGGTTGCTACCGATTACCCTCACTTACCATTCCCGCCTCGGTGACAAAGATAGGACGCGAAGCTTTCAGCTATAACGAAAGACTGAAAAGCGTCACTATCGAAGCCGGCGAAGAAGTATTGACATTTGATAGCGAAGTATTCGGACAACGAACCTACAATGACTCATGGGACCCCATTGAACAAGTGACCATAGACCGCAACTACGTTTGTACAAGTACAACCCCTAACGCTCAGCCATTCTCATACTTGTCGACATTGAAAAAAGTTGAGATAGGCCCGGACGTCACCAACATCGGGGCTGACGCTTTTGCCAGTTGCACACAACTTGCCGAGATAGATGTGAAAGCACCGGTGCCTCCGACAATAGTTTCATCATCTTTCGATAATTACTCTTATACCAATGCTGCCGTACGTGTGCCTGAAAGTTCGCTGTCAGCCTACAGAGAGCATAATGTCTGGAAACAATTCACCCATATCACAGGTCATGATTGGCCCGGACTTATCACTTACACTATTGAGATGTCTCAGACGACAGTAGAAGTAAAAATCGACGAAACCGTTGCACTTTCTGTCACTATCAGTCCAGAAACAGAACCGACAAGCATTGTATGGACATCGTCTGACACCAATATAGCCACAGTTGATGACAACGGTATTGTCACCGGCATCGCCCAAGGCTCTTCTACAATTACTGTTGAGGTGACTATCGCAAATGTTGAAACACCTCTGACAGCAGAATGCATTGTAACAGTGGCTGGGTTAGGAATTATTGATACCGTTGCCAATATGACAGATTCTGTTGTTGAAGCATATCGTACCGACGGTTCAATCGCGCTCAGAGGTAATGCCGACCAGCTCGGCACTCTCGAACCAGGCCTCTATATAGTCCGCACAAACAATGGAGTAAACAAAATTATTGTGAAATAATTATCGTTCCGCACACATTTTTACCGATGTTTGCGTTATATAGATAGGAGGAATTTATTCCTTCGTATATATCTATGACGAAGAACGGTAATTCAAATAAAATTAGCGCAATATGGCGACTGACATTCGTGTTGGTCGCCTTTGCCGCTTTTTTCACAAGCCACATAAGTGCCGAGACAATAAGCCGTAAGCAGGCAGCTGAAATAGCTGAAATGTTTTTCAATGCTTCAGCGAGCCGTAGATTGGCAGAACCTCAAATGGTATGGAATGGCCGCCAGCTTACCACCTCAAGACTCTTCGCTCCATTCTATATATTCAATCATTCTAAAGGCGGATATGTCATTATATCTGCAGACAACAAGGCATACCCTATTCTCGGTTTCAGTCTGACTGATACTTTCAGAACCGACAAATTGTCTGATACAGAGCGTGAATGGCTTCGCCGCTATGCTTTGCAGATTGAAGCCATACGCTACGACAGCCGTATTCCGTATGATGCCATCGCTCAGTGGAATGACATTCAAAATACGATTGCTTCTATACTCAACAGCCAATACAAAGCCACAGACGTAAGTATAACCCCTGATGAAGCGTATGAACAACTCGAATTTTCTCTGGCTAAAGGAAATGACATAACAAGTGCTTCAGGACTTTATACCACTGCTCAATGGAATGATATGATAGCCGAAGAACTTGTCAACCGTGGCAACGTAGTGCTCGGGCTTCTTTCGCCGGAAGATGTTCAACCGGTAATTGTCCACGGACGTCAAGGCGATTATTTCAGATTACGAGCTGGCGAGCCCAACAGAGCACTTATGCGACTCTTCGCCACTGAATACATGACAGACGGGCAGTATGCCTTGCTGGATTCACCTCCGGCCTTACCTGACGACCTGGAAGAACGTCCGTTTGCTTTCTACGATGAAGAAATTTTACCGATGACCGTTGAAGCCACGGCTAAAAATATCTCTGGCATAGATGCGATACAAGACTCTACACCTGTCGTGGAGTCGATTGGCGACGGGCATTTTGTCATAACATTCCCTGCGGAAATCAGTCTTGCAGAAATTTACTCTGTGTCGGGTGCTAAAGTCCGTGCATACAAATATGATTCCCTGCGACGTGTGGCGGTCGACATCTCAGCTGAAGCACCCGGCTTTTACGTCGCACTGTTTCATGCACCCGACGGACGCACATTCGGGATAAAACTGATGCGCTAAACAAGAACTTGCTATGTCTAAAATACTCAAATCTAAAATTGCAGCTCTCCTGCTCCTATTGCTGATAGTTGTTCTCATCATACTCACTTTCAAACTCAGATTTGCATGGTGGGCATGTTTCGACATGTTTTTCGCTTTCATGATGGCTTTTGCTCATCTTGCATCATTATTTCTTGAGAAATTCAATCCCTACGCATCAAAAACACTGGACGGGATAGCCTTATGGTGTGGCATATTAACTATAGTGGCGCTTATAGGAGAGTATATCGCCTACTCAATCATCTTCTAAATATCCCTTATGAAAACAATAAATCTTATTGCATCGGCTCTAATGCTGGCAGTAGTCACCTCATGCAGCAACAACAAGACAAACGACAAAAAAGCCTCTGTCGATTCGGCCGATAACTCTCTCCGGCATGAAACAATCATCCAGTCTGTGCCGAACTTCGAGGAGGGCAAACCCGTGTGCATTGACTTTTATGCCGAGTGGTGTCCGCCATGTCAACAGATGAAACCAATCTTTCATGAATTGGGAAACAAATATGGAGACAAAATCCAATTTGTCTCAGCCAACACCGACGAGTACCCCGAGTTGGCACATTCCTATGGTATAGAAGCTATTCCTACTTTTGTATTCCTCAATGCGGACCACCAAGAAACAGGCCGCATCACAGGTGCTTGTCCCGCAGAAGATTTGCAATCCGAACTGAACAAACTTATTAAGAAATAAGGTTCTTTTTGCATAAAAATTAAGCTAAATACCATTTGAATAAAAATTAATTCTTACCTTTGCCAAAGTTGTCAGAGGACAATACATATTTATTTTAAGCGTTATTTGCTTTATCCTTTAACAGAAATTCGCCAAAATTTTCAATTACAGAAGGATAGGCAGTCAATTAGCGCTCATGCGTGCCTTTTTCCACCCCGTCACGCGGGGTCGATATATCGGCATTGCGTGGGGTGGGCTGTTTATTTCTGTATGGGCGTTTGGCGATGCCTCTGTTAAGATAAACCGAACATTGCTCCACGCTTTTTCTTTATAGTAACTTATATAAATTATAAATCGCCAACATCGGAGCAAATGAAGGCACAACTTCAAAATCTGCTCTGATGAAACATATCATCACTTCGATATTACTTACTCTGTCTGTTTTTAGTATAAAAGCAGATTTAATCCTCCTTCGTGATAATTAACTCACGCTAATATCAGGAAAAAAAGACGAATTAGGAAGGAGGTGAAAGTATGATGTAAGCAATCCATTAATTAGTATACCATTGGTTACCAAGCGCACAAAATTATCATAACATAAAACTATAAAAATTAATTATTTATGAAAAAGAAACTTTCATGGTGCTTTATCGCACTGCTGGTTCTCACCGCAACCGTGTCTTTCACATCTTGCAAAGATGATGACAATGACAAAAAAGACCCTAAATCTCAATTAGTGGGAACTTGGGTAAACAACGATGATGACGATGACTGGACTCTCGTCTTCAAATCTAATGGCACTGGCACAGAGTCGTATGACGATGATGGATATACAGTGTCAGAGTCTTTCACTTGGACTGCTACAGACAAAAAGCTCATAATCAGATACGACGACTATGATGACGTATGGGAGGATTCATACGAAATCTCTGGAAACAGACTTTTTTTTGACGATGTAGTCTGGTACAAAAAGAAATAATTCTAATCCTATGTCTATATAAATCGTGCGGGACTACTTCAGAATGGAGTAATCCCGCATAAAATTTGATGCTTATATACTATTTTAGCCGTTGATGCAATTGGCAAGATAGGTGTAAAATTCGGGGTCTTCACCGGTGAAGATTTTCTTTATCTGACCCTCAGGCGAAATGATTATCTTCGTAGGGAAACCCATTACTCCATATTGACGGTCAATACGGTCGGGATTATCATTCTTCGTGTCGTTGTAGACATTGACCCAGGGTAATTGATATTTTATAAGAGCGTTCTTCCATGCCTCCGGTGTATCGCCGCAATCAACTCCGACAATCTCCAATTTACCTGCATACTCTTTATATGCATCTTTAAGACCGGGGAAACCCTTGATGCACCATCCGCACCATGCTCCCCAGAAATCGAGTATCACCCACTTACCCTTAAAGTCCGCAAGAGACACCGCATTGCCATTAACATCAGGCAAAGAAAAGTCCGGTGCAGGACGTAAACCCTGCTCAAGTTCATTCTGAAGACGATGTGATGCAACACTTTCCTCCATACGGCCTTTCGATTTCTCAACCATAGGAAAAAGTATAGACGCTTTTGCTCCCTCGCCTAACTTGTCATACTCCTCAAGAAACTTTTCATCTTCAAGATTAAGCATTGCAAAAGCCGAGGCAGGATGATTGGGATTTGCTTCGATAAAATCTGAGAATATCTTCTGGTAGTCATTGAATATGCGCTGCATATCCTCGACTGAAACCCCTCCTTCTGTTTGTGCCGCACGCAACTTGGCTTCGTATGGTTTTGCTGCAGCAACCATTGATGTCACACCTTCCATGAGTGGTGTTCCGCTTACGGTATAGTCAAACTCACCGGGTGTGCCGGTTACGTAAACAGTCAGATTGTCATTAGGTGCAGCCATGATTTCGAACGATGTATTACCGTCGTCAGGGAAAGTCAGCGCGATATTTACCGGTTCTTCATTGAATATTTCGAAATGAGTAAGTCCGTTCTCAAGCGCCACAGTATCAGTAAACATTCTGACTTCGGAACGTCTGCGCGCTGTTATAAGGTCTGAAAGAGGTGTTTGGATTACGACCATAGAACTGGTTGCGGGAGGAGTGGAAAATTCTACCGCAACATCTGCCGACGCAGACAGTGCGCACACAGCGGCTATTCCTAAAAGGTAAGGTTTCTTCATTACGTATTTATTTGTCTTTTTAGTTTATTTCATCTCTACTTATAACGCTCAGAACGCAGTCGTGTTTCAAGCATTGCGGCAAATTCGTAATTTTTAATGCCCCAGCATGGTGCTACAAGCATATTACGCGGAGCTTGCGACACAAAACGGTCAATAGCAATACGTTTTGGAATTGCCTTCACTATCTCTACACACAAGTCGATATATTCTTCAACGGTAAATATTGTTGGTGCAGGGTTGACATTCCCCATATACCTGCGATGCAGTTCGGTATCCTTAATTACCTGGAGCTGATGAAATTTAATCGAATCAATCGGAAGTTGGGCACTCTTGTGTACACTTGTCATCATCTCTTCCTGCGTCTCGCCGGGAAGCCCCATTATCAAATGAATTCCGCAAGAAAGACCTGCGTCTGCAGTGCGTACTACCGTTTCCTCAATGCAGGCGGCACTATGGTTGCGATTGATAATACGGAGTGTGTCATCATTAAATGTCTCGGCACCGTATTCAATAATTACAGGTTTCCACCGGTTGAGAGCGACCAACTCATTAAGCAATTCCGCCGGCATGCAATCCGGACGGGTTCCTATTACGATACCCTCTATATCTTGCATATCCATAGCTTCTGAAAAGATACGCACAAGATAATCGGTGTTATCATAGGTATTGGTATATGATTGGAAATACACCAGATAAGTCATTGTCGGATACTTTCTTGCAAAGAAAGCCTTCCCTGCCTCTATCTTTTCAGCAATGCTTCCCGCAGAACGACCCGTGTCCGGGCTGAAAGTTGCGTTGTTGCAATAGATACATCCGCCGTTCCCGAGTTTACCGTCGCGGTTTGGACATGTAAAGCCGGCATCAACAGTGATTTTCTGAACCTTGCGGCCGGGGAATAACCGGGCGAGATAGTCTGAATATGTGGTATAAAATTCCGACATCAGAGTCTGTCGAGTCTTGAAGCAAGCCACGCATCGGCTATCACGAACCAGGTCATAGCTTCTGCTACAGCTACTGCTCTCGGCACTGCACACACATCATGCCGGCCACGCGGAGGAAGTACCACATCATTCCCCTCAACATCAATAGTTTTCATTTCTTGACCAAGAGTGGCTATCGGTTTCAAGCCCACTCTGAACCGAACAGGCATACCGTTGGTGATACCGCCTTGTATTCCTCCTGAATGGTTGGAAAGAGTCGAAACTTTACCGTGCGTGCTTATAAACGTGTCCTGCTGTTCTGTGCCTGAACTACGGCTGGATTCAAACCCGTCGCCATACTCAAAAGCCTTGGCTGCAGGTATACTCATCATGGCGGCCGCAAGTATAGATTGCAATTTCCCGAAGACCGGTGAGCCCAATCCTGCCCGGAGATTTTCGACACATACATCTATGCATCCGCCCAATGTATCTCCTGCGGCAGATGCTGCAGCAATAGCATCCGCCATGAGCATACCGGCATTGCTGTCGGGACATCTCAAAGGGGAAGAATATACGTCGTCACGCGTCGGGACGTCGTTAGCAAAGTATTTAATTCCTGCAATCTCTGAAGTCCATGCTGTTATCCGTATATCAGTTTTTGACAATAAGGCACGTGCTATACCTCCACCGACTATACGGGAGACTGTCTCTCTCGCCGATGCGCGTCCACCACCACGGGGGTCTCTGATGCCATATTTGGTGTCATAAGTATAGTCGGCATGGTTGGGTCTGTATGCATTGGCTATATGGGAATAGTCTGCAGGTCGCACATCAGTATTCCTTATGATAAATCCTATCGATGCTCCTGTAGTGACTCCGTTATATATGCCGGAAAGCAATTCGACAATATCAGCTTCCTTACGAGAAGTAGTACCGCACGTATGACCGGGGCTGCGCAAGTTTACAAATTCCTGCAACTCCTTGAGGTCTACTTCCACACCTGCCGGACAGCCGTCAAGCACACCACCGCATGCAGGACCATGACTTTCGCCAAACGTTGTCAGCCGGAGCAATCTTCCGAATGTATTCATCCTGTAATGTCGGCCGGTTCAGCCTTGGTATAAGAAATATAATCAGCCGGCGAAAGGCAGAGTTGCAATCCGCGTTTGCCAGCCGACACATAGAATTTGTCAAGTCCTAACACATCTTCCTGAATAAACACAGGAAAAGGCTTCTTCATCCCGATAGCAGTACATCCACCACGAATATAACCCGTGGTCGGAAGCAAATCCTTCATGCGCAACGGTTCAGCCTTTTTATTACCGGAAACCTTGGCGGCTTTTTTCAAATTGACCTCGGCATCACCGGGAAGTACACATACGAAATGTCCTGTCTTGTCGCCGACAAGCACTATCGTTTTGTACACTGCTTCTATTGGCTCTCCGAGGGTAGCCGCAACATGCACTGCCGACAAATCCGACTCATCCACTTCGTAAGGCACGAGCGAATAATTGATGCCGGCTTTGTCGAGCAGACGCGCTGCATTGGTTTTGTTTTTATCTGCTACCATGGGCTACCTGATAATCATCTGTCCATAGTGATGAGAAGCTCTTCATTGTTGCGGGTCATCTCCATACGCTTGCGAATAAACTCCATAGCTTCTATCGAAGTCATATCGCCAAGATAATTGCGCAAAATCCACATACGGTTGAGGATTTCTTCAGGCAAAAGCAAATCTTCTCGACGGGTTGACGAGGCCACAATATCCACTGCCGGGAATATACGCTTGTTCGAGAGTTTACGGTCAAGCTGTAGCTCCATATTGCCAGTACCTTTGAATTCTTCGAAAATCACTTCGTCCATTTTCGACGAGGTCTCTGTCAGCGCTGTTGCTATGATAGTCAGTGAGCCTCCGTTTTCAATATTTCGGGCTGCTCCGAAGAAACGTTTCGGGCGTTGCAACGCATTGGCATCGACACCACCGGAAAGGATTTTACCCGAAGCAGGCGACACGGTATTATATGCTCTGGCAAGGCGAGTAATTGAGTCGAGCATGATTACGACGTCATGTCCGCACTCTACCAGACGTTTGGCCTTTTCAAGCACGATTCCCGCAATTTTGACATGACGTTCCGCAGGCTCATCAAATGTCGAGGCGATAACTTCGGCATTGACACTTCTTGCCATATCCGTCACCTCCTCAGGGCGCTCGTCGATGAGAAGCATGATTATGTATGTGTCCGGATGATTTTCGGAAATTGCATTTGCTATATCCTTAAGCAATATTGTCTTACCAGTTTTCGGAGGAGCGACAATAAGGGCACGCTGGCCTTTGCCTATAGGAGCGAACATATCGACCACACGGGTTGATATATTGCATGTCTTACCTCCCGTCAGGTCAAACTTCTCATCAGGGAAAAGAGGTACAAGATGCTCAAAAGGAACACGGTCGCGAACCTGTTCAGGTGGTAGACCATTGACCGATAATACTCTTCCGAGCGGGAAAAACTTCTCTCCTTCGCGCGGCGGACGTATACCTCCCTCAACAACATCGCCGCTCTTGAGGCTGTATTGGCGAATCTGATTCTGCGATACATATACATCGTCAGGACTTGACAGGTAATTGTAATCGCTCGAACGGAGAAAACCGTAACCGTCAGGCATGATTTCCAACACGCCTATAGAAGTCAGTACACCGTCGAAGTCATACATCTGTTCGTTTCGCTGACGCTGCTGCGACTGTTGTTGCTGATTATTATTGTTGTTCTGTGGCTTTCGCTGCTTCTTCTGCGCGTTATTCTGCTGATTGTTCTGTTGCTGATTGTTCTGAGAAACTGGCGGCTGGGCAGACGATTGGGATTGTTGCGGAAAATCGGTTTCCTTCTCTTCTTCTGATGCAGGATGCTCCTTTTGCTGGGAACGCGGAACAAATTTTTTACCCGATGCTGAGAAAAAAGTACCAAATGAGTTGTCATCATTTTGTCTGGCAACCTTGTTGTTCTCCTTCTCAGACTTTGCCTCAGATTCCGCCTCGGGAACGACCGATACATTCTCAGCCGGCATCACTTCTGAGGTTGCGACAACCGCTTCTGTATTCAACCCTGGCAACTGGGGAGTTATGTCCTGGCTTTTTGGTTTGCGGCCGCGCTTCTTTGGCTGTACCGCGGGAGTTTCTTCGACAGTCTCAGCCGGTGGAACAGAAACTTCTTGAGCAGCCTGTACTTCTTCAGGTTTTGCCTTAGGCTTACGACCACGCTTCTTGGGTTGGGTTTCTTCCTGCTGTGAGGTAATTTCCGTAGTCTGTTCAGCCGGTTCTTTTGGTTCAGTCTCATCCTTAGGTTTCACTTTACGTGGGCGACCCGGGCGACGTTTCCCTTCTCTTTCTGCCGATTTGGCAACCATTTCCTTTGCAGTGGCCGCTGCTTCACTTTCTATAATATAGAATGCCACTTCATCTCTTTCCGAGGAGTCTGCTTTTTTCATTCCCATGTCTTTGGCAATTTTTCGCAAATCGCCTTCATCCATGTTTCGCAGTTCTGTCAGATTATACATATATGGTCAGATACAATATATCAGGAATTATCCTGACAAGTTTGTGCAAATATACTTGAGAATTGATTTGTTAAGAATTGAAAAATGTGCAGATTAGTACACATTTGCCAATATTGAAAACGCATTACACGACTGAAAAACAGCGTATCAAGCGTCAGGCGTCGGTTTTGACACTGCAAAATTACAAAAATTTTTTAATCTTCTAAACATTCCTTAGGCCATTTTCATTATACTATAAACGAATTATTAACTTTAATTAAAATTTGGTATTATGAAAAAGATTTTAGCTCTCGCAGCAATGGCTGTTGTTTCTCTTGGTGCAGCCGCACAGAATTGGTATGCAGGTGGAACATTGAACGCATGGCGCGATGTCACCAACAACAAAACTGAATTTACTATTATGCCGGAGGTCGGTTACAACCTCAACGATAAATGGGCTGTAGCTACCGGTATTGGTTATCAGCACATGTATAACGACGGTATCAAATCCGACATATTCCGCATTGACCCTTATGCTCGATACACGTTTGCTAAGGTCGGTAAGGTCGGTTTCTTTGTCGACGGTGGTGTTGGTGTAGGCCTCGGTGCTACTAAAGTGCCTCATCACTCAACAGAAACTGCAGCAATCTGGCATATCGGCTTCAAACCCGGTATCAGTTTCAACGTAAACAAGAACCTCTCGCTGGTTGCACATGTTGGCTTCTTAGGCTATGAAGGTGCAAACAATAAAGCAAAAGAGGCCGGTTATGCCGACGGCGGTGGCCTCAGACTCTCTGGTGACGCTCTGTCATTCAGCGTTTACTACAACTTCTGACGACATAAGTTATAAAAAACTCAGGAGGCAAACATCTGCAAATGGTGTCTGCCTCCTTTTCCTTTTCAGAAATATGCGGCTCTATTTTCCCAACATGGAAATGACCCGGTCTACGTAGATTTTCCTGATTGCAGGAAGCTCTGCGAGCCCACGCATGAGAAGTACAGGTTCATAGCCCGCCTGACGCAAAGAATCGGAATAATCTCCCGCTAAATCTCTCGTGTGTGATTGCAGCAAACGAGCAACTGCGGAACAAGTTTGACTCGCTTTATGCGTTTGAAGTCACGCCGGAGTTGTCTGACTGTCGTCTCAGCTATGGGATACCACTCTATGGTGGATACATGGCGTCCTTTGAGTCCTCTGTCGGCAAGCATATAATCAAGCTGTGTGTACGTAATACCACATCATAATCAAGCATGCGAGGCAGCACGGAATGTTATATATTTTTTGCTGAACTACTTGCAAATTCAAAATGATTTTTACGGTCGAAAAATCGGCGTAAAATTGTTGTTGAATTTGTTTTTTTTGTTCAAAAATTTGCACAATCATTTTATTTATATTAATATTGCGGTGCATTTAACTTTTAAAGCTAAAAAATATGAAGACTAAAACTATCGCTCTTACAGCGACCCTATCGGCAATTGCTTTGATAGGCTGTACAAACGATGTCCAGATGCCCGGACAAAATGAAATGGACAAACCGGTCAACCCGCACCGTGTCTCACTGAACCAGGCGTTGAGCTACGCTGACGCCATGTTTCAGAATGAATCTTCTGCCAGTACCCGTTCAGATAACCGACGAGTTAAGTCAGTAGACTACAAGATTGCCACCCCGACAAGAAGCTCAGAAAGCATTGACACAGCTTTCTATCTTGTAAATTACGAAAACGGTGGTTTTGCACTTTTAGGTGCAGATGACCGCCTCGACCCCGTGTACGCAATTTCAGAATCAGGCTCTTTGGCGTGGTCTGATACAACAACTAACAAAGGCTTAGCTGTTTACTTCGACATGCTTGACAATTATGTCACATCCGGCATTACAATCCCCGGAGGAGGCGGTGGTACTGTAGCTCCTATTAATCCACCCAGCGTTATATATTTGTACGAAGCATGTTCTCCACGTCTTGAAGGCAAAGTGCAAATGTGGAATCAAGGTAATCCATATAATAAGTATGAATCGTACAGCCTTAATGGTCCTGTGATTCATAGAGTTAGCTCGGTTGGTTGTAATGCATTGTCCATAGGTATGATAATGTCGTATTATAAACAGCCGAGTATGCTTAGCGGATATACTATGGAATGGAGTAAAGTTAAATCTGAAGGCTATAGCAATGGATTAGGCTATCTTCTGCAGAGACTTAACAAGTCAGATTGCTTAGATGCAACGTATGAGGGGTCTTCAGGTACTTCAGCAGATATTTCAAATTGGGTACGTACTTTTCAGAAATTTGGTTACAAGGTAAATGGCGGGATAGTGTCATTTAACAGTAGCGACATGATTAAATCGTTAGGTAGAACTTACAAGTATCACGATAATAATGAAGAATATTTTAGTGATATTATATATGGACAGCCTCTTCTTGTGGAAGGTGCACGGTCTACTAATATCAATGATGCACATACATGGGTAATAGATGGCTATAGAATATATGATGTAACTAAGGCTCAGACAGTAACTACTCCGGGTCAAGTACTTCCTACATTGTATGAAACCTATTTCCATTGTGTATGGGGATGGGAAGGTAAAAATAATGGATATTATAAATGGACCAATGTAGAGAAATTTGAAGGAAATCCTGATGAATATGACCCCGTGGATTCCGGAAATAGTGGTTTGAATCTATTGTATAACATCGGTTTAGTTTACCTTTCAGGATTATCATACTAACACTAACACTAACAATGTGAGATTATATCACGTATGAATTAAAAGAATAGTAATAAGAATGAAA
>CAYVNJ010000033.1:0-19131 GCA_964452865.1 uncultured Sangeribacter sp.
CGCATCTACCTGCGCTCTCACATTCTCCGACGATGCAATGCTCCACTTCATGGACAACATCGACTTCTTCCGCGACAAAATCCTCATGCGCCCGGGCGAAATCTCCAACCACCCCGAAATCGTTCGTCGACTCGGCCTCATCGCCATGAACACCGCCCTCGAAGCAGACATCTTCGGCAACGTCAACTCTACACACGTACTCGGCACAAAGATTATGAACGGCATCGGCGGCTCAGGCGACTTCTGCCGCAACGCATATCTCTCTATCTTCAGCTGTCCCTCAGTGCAGAAAGGCGGCATGATTTCTACAATCGTTCCGATGACTCCGCACATCGACCACTCGGAACACTCGGTAAAAGTCCTCGTCACAGAACAGGGTGTGGCCGACCTCCGCGGAAAAGACCCCATGCAGCGCGCACAGACTATCATCGAAAACTGTGCTCACCCCGACTACAAGCAGCTCCTCTGGGACTACCTCAAACTCGCTGCAAAAGGTCAGCACATTCCTCACACTCTCGAAGCTGCATTCTCATTCCACAAGACATTCCAGGAATGTGGCGATATGCGCCTGACAGACTATGCGAAATTCGTGAAATAATAAAACACACATATCCATTAAAAAAGACGGGCTAATATAGCTCGTCTTTTTTATTTCATTGCTGTCCGATAAAAATTTTTGTGACAGCATAGAACAAGGTCTGACTTTAGATGACACACAAGACTGGTCGTACAAGCCGTACAACCCTACACTGCGGATGTGTATATGACTTAATACCAATACATAACGCAGGGACGCACGGCGCGTGCGTCCGCGTATGTGGCGACACGGAGTGCCGGCCATTTTTATTTATTTCGGAGTACTCCGAGACATCTGAAAACACCTTCAGACATTCTGCATCTCAACCAGCCGGCGATAATGTCCGCCCAGCTGCATCAGTTCGTCATGAGTGCCACGCTCTACAATCTGCCCCTCGTGCATCACGCATATCAGGTCAGCGCCAGAAATAGTCGACAACCGGTGGGCAATCACAACCGTCGTGCGGTCCTGCATCAATCGCTCGAGAGCCTCCTGAACAAGACGCTCACTCTCTGTGTCAAGAGCCGACGTGGCCTCATCCAGAATAAGGATACTCGGATTTTTCAGAATAGCACGCGCTATCGACAGACGCTGACGCTGACCGCCAGACAACTTACATCCGCGGTCGCCTATGTTGGTGTCGTAACCATCCTCCATTTCCATGATGAAGTCATGGGCGTTGGCAGTACGTGCGGCAGCCTCAATCTGTTCACGAGTAGCGCCCGGAGTACCGAAAGCTATATTAGCCGCTACCGAGTCATTGAAAAGAATCGGTTCTTGATTGACATTCCCCATCAGTCCGCGTAAATCAGCCACCCGCAACTTTCGCACATCAGCGCCGTTTATGCTCACGCTGCCCGAAACGACATCCCAGAAACGCGGCAGTAGGTCAACCAAAGTCGACTTGCCGCTGCCTGACTGTCCGACTATCGCCACAGTGCTTCCTGCCGGTATGTCCAGGCTCACATTGTCAATGACATTGCGGTGGTCGTCATAGCTGAAAGTCACATTGTCAAACAATATGGCGGCCTTACCGTCAGGACGCTGAGGCAATTCTACAGCATCGGCCGGGTCTTTAATCGGATTGTCAGCCTTCAGTATTTTATCGATGCGCTCCATCGACGCCATACCCTTCTGAATTGAATATCCCGCTTTAGAGAGCTCCTTTGCCGGATTAATGATTGAATAGAAAATCACCATATAATATATGAACGCCGCGGCATCTATACCGGACTTTCCCGCCAATATCAACGAGCCACCGAACCACAAGACTATCGCAATGGCCGTAGTACCGAGAAACTCACTCATAGGGTGTGCCAGCGAATAACGCCGCTGGATACCGTTCGACAGAACATAGAAACCCTCCGTCTCACTGCCGAAACGCTCACGCATCTCACCCTCGGCCGTAAAAGCCTTCACGATGCGCAACCCTCCGAGAGTCTCTTCCGCCAGCGAGAGAATACGACCCCACTTCTCCTGAGCCTTCAGACTCTTACGCTTGAGCCGCTTGCCCACCCTACCCATGATGTAGCCTGCTATCGGAAGAAGGATTAACACAAAAAGAGTCAGCTGCCAGCTCACGGCAATCATCATGGCCAGACAGACAATTATCATGATTGGGTTCTTGAAAATCATGTCGACCGACGACATGACACTCGCCTCAATCTCCGTCACGTCGCCCGACAGGCGCGCAATCACGTCACCCTTACGCTCATCAGTAAAAAAGCCTATCGGCAGACTAACTATTTTGGCATACATCTCATTGCGTATGTCACGGACTATACCGTTGCGCATCGGAATTATGAAATAAGCGCTCAGATACGTCACTCCCGTCTTCAGAAGTGTCATCAACACAAGAGCAGCCGCCAGACAGCCCAGCGTAAACGACGGACCATACATCCGTATCAGCTCCGACGTGTAATAATAAAAATTATTGACCGCCACATCCTTAAGGCTGCCGTCGGCCATTGTCATATACGTATACTCCTGCACATTGATGCCGAAAAGCATCTGCAGAATAGGTATTATGAATGCAAAAGAAAAGAGCGTCAACACCGCCGCCAGAAGGTTAAAGACGATATTGAGCGCTACATTCCACTTATATGGCCACGCAAAACGGCGCAGCAATTTGTAAAAATCTTTCATTCGTTCTATAATATTCCCGACAAAGATACTCAATTTCCCACTCGTCGGCAAATAACCCTATCCTTACGCTCCGCATTGTTGCATTGTGCCGCCACACACGCGGACGCACGAGCCGTACGACCGGGTCTGGAGGCTGTCGTTTTGCTATTATAATGTTAAAATCGCGTTTTTTATGGCGCGAATATTTGGATTTCTCGAAGTTCATCATTATCTTTACCGCATTATTAACTCAAAACCTCAGAAGTATGAAGAAATCTCTACTACTCCTGGCAATGGTTCTCCTCAACCTCTTGCCCCTCCCGGCCAATGCCGAAGATACGAATACCAAACCATTATCTCATATTTATACAGATTGTTTGTTTACATATTATTATTCATACGTTGAAGATACGCAAAAGAATTATCATAAGACATTTTGTTTTGAGTCGAGGAGTATTGAGGACAGAGAATATATGGCAATGATTGAATGTGATGAGTATGGAGATTATGACTCTGGGAATGAACATTGCATATATGCATATCTTCGTGAAGAAAACCAACAAATATACATGTTAAGAGGAAATAGCATTCCTGAAATTACATCTGGATGGTGGTATGGAAGTACGTATGGAAGACGGGATAAAGAAACTATGATTTATGATTTTAATCTTCTACCAGGAGATACTTATCGCATTGGGAGTACTGATGATTATGTTTTCCTTGTTGAAAATCCTACATCGACCGATGTTTGGAATTGGATGTATGACAATGCACAGTTCTCGCCATATTCATATTTATGTACGTGGGATTACGGTATGTTAACACTCAAAAACAAATATTTTGACACTGTATTTGGCCGCGAAGTTTATACTTTTGCTCAAAAATTTTTCGACCCCGATGAAAAATTCACAAATGGCCTCGATTATTATAATCCAATGAAATGGGATAGTTCGGGTTGGAGGACATTCGATGTTATCGACGGTTTTGGATGCATGCAGAGTCTTGTCGCTTTTCCTGGTCTTTTCCCTCCATGTCCTAATATAATGACTATGTTTATCACAGCAGAAAATCCAATACTTTGCAAAGTCCAGCGGAAAGATACAAAAGAGATTTTATTTGAAAAGACAGACTTACCGAATCCGCCGTTGGTAGAAGAATTAGACGCAGACGGCAATGCCGAGGCTGCGTATTACAATCTGCAGGGGCAGAAAGTGGCTGCACCGGAGGAGGGAAGCATCTACATCGTGAAGCGCGGCGCGAAAGCCTCCAAAGAGGTTTATCGCCAATAATCCTCAACGGCGCTTAGCCGGAATATCATACGCCCGAGCCGTATCGCAAAGCGATGCACATATAGTTAACCCATGGTGAACATCACCATGGGTTGTTTCGCATATACACATCGACCTCGGGAGCGGGTCGGACATCCTACAGGTTATTGCTTCAGCATGTTGCGCAACTGTGCGTTCTCAGCACGAAGCTCGGCTATCGATTCGTTGAGGCTCGCGATACGGCTGTTTAGACCTCGTATTTCCTGCCGCAGCGACTCCCGCTCTTCGGCATGTGCCTTAATTTCGGCTTCCATATTCTCGCGGAGAAGACGTATCGTACGTTCAAGTGCGGCAACCTCCGTGCCAAGTGCCTGTGCGTTGATTTGTCTACGGTTAGGACGTGCCGTCAGTATTGAACTGACCATTTGCCCTATGACTCCCCCTCCGAATAATCCCATAATAAGTTCCGGCATATTCATTTTCATGTTGAATGTTTTTTTAATAATTACACAAAATCTTCAAATTGGGGTTGGGAAACACCACCCATGTCGGCAAGAAAGTAGGCCGCTGCCATGCGGCACAGAGCCGAGCGGCCAAATCCCTCATCGCGAAGCAGCGAAGCCACCGGATGCCGCAGAGAGGCAAACCGGACGGCCGCATCTTGCTCGGCGTCGGCTGTCAGTCCGCGTTGCGATAGTTCTCTCCAACGGTCGGCCATGTCGGAAACGGTCTGCACATTCAGTTGCAGAAAAACATCACTGCCCCCGACATAATAAAACCTTGTTCCTTCTCGCTCAAGTACACGACGGCACACATCGGTATGGCTCAGCCCCTCGTCATCCGGTGTGTCCAGACACAGCAGCATGCACCCTTGCTCACGGCTCAACCGTACCGCCCTCAGAGCCGCCGTGTGGGCGCGTCCGTCGAGCAACTCTGTCTGCCGGTGTGTTATTATTCCACGCCTGTCCATAGTGCTTAGACTCAGAATATGCGATGCATCCCCGGCGCCAGGCATGAAAACAGCCAGACAACGGTCAGCTTCACAACGACGTTCCGCCACACCGGGCAGTTCATCACTCGTAAAAAGAGGTCTCCCCGACGAAGCAAAAGCCTCTTCAGGACTACCGGGGTATTCTGCCATCATCTGTTCATGAGTAGAATACTCCTTGCGCTTGTCGTGATACCATGCCACCGCTTCTATAGGCAGCCCCTCCTCATCAAGCAATCTCCGCTCATAATTATCAAGCGACTCTATAAGCGACTCTCGTTCAGTTGGTGCAACCGGACGTCGGTAAATCTCAATTTCATGCCATGCCACAAACACCGGTGTCTTGTCGCTCTCGCCCCTTTCTGCCCGGCACCACTCATCATAGAAGAAATTATCACGCCCGTTGGCGGTCGACTCCATGACAATCATAGTCTCCGGAGCAAGAGCCACCGACCCGCACACTGTGCGCACAATGCGGCGGGCAGCCTCCTTGTCGCCATCGCCCCAGAAAGCCACCTCGCTCATGTGTGCCAAAGAGAAGTTGATGCCGCGCACCGAGTCGGGTGCTACAGAGGTGGCGACCGCCAGACAACAATCCCGCGCCGCTATATAGTTGATATTCGAACTCTTCTCATATGGAGTCAACACCCATTTCTTTGGTTCATCGCCTTTCATGCTCTCAGGATATTCCCGGAGCAACCGCGAGTACATGCCCCGTATGTTGGCTGCAGCATCCTTGACATGTGCGCAGATTACGGCATTGCGGTGCTCGTGACGGACAAGCTGCATCCAGGCCATGTAGGTCTGGACAAGTGTAGAGCCGCCCCACTGGCGGGCCTTGAGCAGGATGATACGGATTGGTCGGCCGGATAGTCGCTGACGCTCAAGTTCACCAAGAAGCCGACGCTGCGGATTGTTGAGAATGAATGGAACCGGTTCGCCGGTAATTTTGTCTGAGACGGTGACACATTCGGCACACCATCTCTCGAAGTCGCCTTCGTAGATAGTTTTCATAATTTTGTAAGTTGTAGTTGAATAGTTATAGTGAGTACTTGCGTACTGTCGGTAATTAATCCTCGTCAAAAAGAGAGTCCTGACGTGGAAGCCTGCGTCGGCCGAGATGACTGTAGGCCAGCGATGTGGCCTCACGGCCACGCGGTGTGCGCTTGATAAATCCCTCTTTGATAAGGAAGGGCTCGTACACCTCCTCAAGTGTACCCGGGTCTTCACCCAAAGCCGTGGCAATGGTCGACAGTCCTACAGGGCCTCCTCCGAACTTGTCGATAATCGTGAGCAACAACTTGTTGTCCGTTTCGTCAAGGCCATGCTTGTCAATGTTGAGCGCCTCAAGTGCATAGCGGGCAATATCCATATCGACCTTACCCGTGCCTCTGACAAGAGCGAAATCGCGTACGCGCCTTAGGAGTGCATTGGCCACACGCGGTGTGCCGCGGCTACGCAAGGCAACCTCCATGGCCGCTTCTTCAGTAATCTCCGTCTTAAGCAGACGCGCCGAACGTTTCACAATGCCCTGAAGCACATTATGGTCGTAGTACTCAAGATGACAATTGATACCGAAACGCGCACGCAACGGACTGGTCAGCAACCCGCTGCGGGTTGTCGCTCCAATCAGCGTAAAGGGTGAAATCGTAAGTTGTACACTCTTGGCACCCGGGCCTTTGTCCAACAGGATATCAATGCGATAGTCCTCCATGGCGCTATACAGATACTCCTCAACAATAGGATGCAACCGATGTATCTCATCTATAAACAGCACATCATGCTCCTCAAGGCTCATCAGAATACCGGCAAGGTCGCCCGGTTTGTCAAGAACCGGTCCTGAGGTCACTTTGAACCCTACGCCCAACTCATTGGCTACGATATTCGAAAGCGTGGTCTTGCCGAGACCCGGAGGGCCATGCAGCAGAGTATGGTCGAGCGCTTCTCCGCGCATGCGGGCTGCACTCGTAAACACACGCAGATTGGAGATAATTTTCTCTTGTCCGCTGAAGTCGTCGAATGTCAGCGGGCGGAGAGCCTTCTCCACATCCGTCTCACGGTCTGTGCGGGCGGCGCGTATGTCGAAATCCTCTGTTTCCACGGGTATGAAAAATTTCGTTTGCCGCGAAGATAAGCAATTTCAAACCCGCCCGCAATACTTTAACGCTTTTTCACACCCCGCCGGGAGCATAAAAAAATGAGCGCTGCCTTAGCAACGCCCATTTTAAGCAGTATATATGATATGGTTTATTTCATAACAACTTTCGATGTGCGTATACGACCGTTGTTCATTTTCTCTACGCGGACATACATACCCTTTTCAGGATTAACCACGCGCATACCTGTCAGGTCGTAGTATTCTGTAGCTACCACATTGCCTTCACCATATACACTTTCTACACCGTCAGGTTTGATGCTGGGCAGGTCATCAGATGTACATGTGGTTGTCTCAGACTCTACGCGTGTGTCGCCGTTGATGTAAATAGTGCGCATGCCGAGTGTATCCCAACCTTCGAATTTGTAGAAAATCAGGGTGTAATCGCCCATATCTCTGTCTGAACGACGGATGATGTCACCACCTGTCTCATAATCGAAAGGTATGTCTGTCATAGCCTTGGTCATATAGCTGTATGTATCGGGGTTGAATTCATACGGTTCACCGTCAACAATAAGATTCCAATAGAGATTCTTTGAGTCGATGATATTGCCCTTCACGTCGTAGTTGGGAAGCCATACACGGATTGAACCTGCGCCATTGCTCGGATTGAAGAGAGCCACACGCCAATAAACGGGTGCTGCGGGAGGAGTAGCCTCGTCGCGGTCCTGAGGCTGCATGCGGGGAGCGCGGTAAATGTCGAATGTGAAGGTAGTGTTGCCAGATGTTGAAGACGCGATGTAGAAACCTTTGCCCTCGGGAGCTGTAATACGGCTTGTCTCCTTGTCATAGTCAAAGTTTGCAGACATTGAGTATGAATAGGTCGTGGTGTAAGTACCGCTATTGTTGGCTACACGGTTGTAGTTGGCGGTGTTGAGGTAGACATAGTGCTGCTCTACGGGGTCTACGCCCATGTACTGGCCGGAAACGAATCGTATTCCATTGTCACTGATAGTACCCTTTACCCAACCCTCAGGATAAACACCTACAAGACCCTGGAACCAGATGTCGTCGCCCTTGGTCACAGCCTTCATCTCATGGCCTTTATACTCAGATATGAAGCTCCAGGCCTTTGCTTCTGTAGCGTCGGCAGGAGGTGTGACAGGTTCGCTGTTGAACTCTGCCATTGAAATGTCATAGACTGAGTAACCGTACCAGTCGACTTTCTTGATATTCTCTACGTCTTCAAGATAAACGAGTGAAATCACAGCATCCTTATTGGCCGACACATAGCCGTTGCCATCTTTCTTAAGGACATATTTCTGAGCTTCTTCATCAGCCGGCATATATTCGTGATTATCGGCATTCACGGCTTTCATTACGAGAGCGCAGAGTATCTTCCCGTCGTTTTCGTAGATAGGCTGCGGAAACTGAACGACAAGGTTGCCCTCGGCATCTTCGTCGGCCGAAATGTAGCACTTGCAGTTAAGCGACGGCAGAGGGTTAGAAAGGAATACCTTACCGCTGGGGGTGACAATCTTCTCCACCGCAGAACCTACATCGGGATAATCGAAATAGTAGGTAGAGGTGGCTGTGAAGCGAGGCCAGAAACCATCCGAAGTACGGACGTACATGGTTTTCTCTCCTTCAGGAGCGGTGTAGATAGGCTGAGTGGCCGAAGCGTTCACGATGAACTGACCCGGCTCGACGTCGAGCTGCAGTGTACCTACAGGGGCAAGTTGCGCCTGCATCATAGTGGCCGCAGTCGCAGCAGCGGCGAGTAGTAGAATTTTCTTCATTTGTTTTATTTAATTGATATGTAGCTTCATTTGAATGCCAAAGGTAACACTAAATTTTTAATTACCAATATTCACGTCGTCATTTAGTGAATTTTTCCATATATTCAGTCCATAAATCGCGAACAGCTGTCCATCGCACAATCTTATTCTGGCTTCCGTCAGGACTAATCCAACGTCCGTTCAGACGGAGGCTTATATAGAATTCTCCCGAGCAATCGCGCAAAACCATCATTAGAAGATTAGCACCGAGCGGCGATACCTCCCAGTCGCGCCAAAAGCGGGCTACATCACCAGCTGGGGCATCAGGGGAATAACACCCCTGCAGACGCATCAAGGCAAACAGAGGCATGACGGTTTCGGCATGTCCGAAACGCAACCGGGCCACCACGTCGCCCTTTTCTCCACTCAATGCACTGTCTGTCGAATTGATTATGTCTCGTAATAATATACACGCGCTTTTGGCCGGTATTCTTGAACACGGACTTACCGAACGTTCGTAATAATGCTGCAGATTGGCCGCCTCCCAGCAGGCGCGATACTCCGCCTGTGAGAACCATATATCGGGCTGCCAGCTCAACCCCGCAGCTGGCAACGATTGAAGTACACCGTACATTTCTTGCGTCATGGCGCGCAACCGGCTGCTATCCATTGGCTTGGTAAAAAGAGTTTGTGCAGGCGCAACCGATATGTGCGAACGCACGAAATCATCGTATGGCTTTTTCCACGAACCATGGTCAAGGTAGTCAACATAGTCAGTGTCAGTAGTGAAAAAGCGCAACAATGAATCGAACTGGTGTCCTTCCGAGGTTGCTATCCGCAGATACGACGAATGTCGTGCAAGCTCATGGCATAACTCATACATCGTCATCACTACACGGGGCACATAAGTACCAACGGCTTCCACACAGCCTCGGCTGAGCAATTCAGGGGCAATAGCGGCCATTTCTCGTCCGAGTCGCTGCTCTTCTGCAATCCCTATGGCATTTAGAGCGCCCCAATTACCTGCAGTGACAGAGTCAACCTTCTCTATAACATCGAAAAACTGAGCTCCTTGAGCTGAGAGATATCCTCCGCTGCGTGCTTCCTGAAGTTGACGGCGCAAAGACTCCGTCTTTTTTGCCGACGACAGGAAACGCGCACCATGACGAGCTACATAATTTATAAACACTGGCTTCATATCCTCTCCCCAGGGCACGACAGAGTCTGCCGCATTAAAATCATACGGCATCATAGACCCGTTGAGGTGTGGAGAGAAAGACTCCGCATGAGTCACGACGGACAGAAGCACGGCAACCCACAACAAACAGAATTTCATAGAGTACTTAATTTTGGGACAAATATAACGATTTCCTGGCTTATCACCGGCCTAATTTGCAAACGTCTTACTAAAACATTAGACAATAATATATTGGGCTTTCGCGTTATCCTTAAAAAATCCACATCCAAGCAATGAAAAATCTGTTTAAACTTATTCTTACTTTCCTTATTCTGACAACTGCGGGTATAAGCTCAAAGGCACAATCTTCCATAATGGATAAATCTGTTATAATTGCTAATAATGCGCAGTTTCAATGGGTAGTAGCCATTCCAGGAGGCAAGTATATTAATAATCAGCAACTGGTCATCGGGAAGTTCAGTGACAAACTCGGCTACCAGAAGTTCATCTTTCATAAAAGTTCAGATGACGCAGTGACAATCTCACCCTGCGACAAGCCTGACATGGTAATCGGAATACCAAAGGGAACTATAGAACAAAACAAACCCCTCGTTCTGGGTAAAAGCAACAACAAATCAGACCAACAATGGGAATTGGAACGACTTACCGGAATGACATATATAATTCGCAGCAGGGTAAATCGCGATTATGTATTAGCTCCGTTGACAACGAATCCTGATGCGCGCATCGTAGTTCAGAAATATACCGGAGCGAAACATCAACAATGGGTCATCTTGTCTACAAACTCACAATTTTACAACACCATCTTCAAGCCGAAGTACGAATAATAACCACCCTTCTTATTGAAATAAAAATTTGAGGCGCACCTTTCGATGCGCCTCTCTTGCGTGCTTGATACAGACTACTACTTAAAAGAGTAGTATTAGTTAAGGTCAATAGGATAGCATTCCATGTCGAATGCTTTTGCTACACCGGGGAATGTAACCTTACCGTCTACCACATTGACACCGTTGAGCAGACCTGCATCGCGGCGGCAAGCTTCTTTCCAACCGAGGTTGGCCAAAGAGATAGCGTAAGGAAGTGTAGCATTGGTCAGAGCCAGTGTAGAGGTCACAGGTACAGCACCGGGGATGTTGGCTACTGCGTAGTGGAGGATACCGTCTACTTCGTATGTAGGCTCTGAGTGTGTGGTGGCATGCGAGGTCTCGAAGCAACCACCCTGGTCGATAGCAACGTCAACCATGACTGTGCCGGGACGCATCAGCTTCAGCATATCGCGTGTCACGAGGTGAGGAGCTTTGGCACCCGGGATGAGTACTGAACCAATTACGAGGTCGGTTGTCGGAAGTTCCTGCTCGATGTTGTGTGTGGAAGAGTAGAGAGTCTTCACATTCTTGGGCATAACCTCTGCGAGGTGACGAAGCTGCGGCAGAGAGATGTCGGTGATTGTGACATCAGCACCAAGACCGGCTGCCATCATTGCAGCGTTTGTACCTACTACACCACCGCCGAGAACAAGTACTTTGGCGGGCTTAACTCCGGGAACACCGCCCATGAGCAGACCACGGCCGCCCTGGGGTTTCTCCATGAAACGTGCACCTTCCTGAATTGACATGCGGCCGGCAACCTCGCTCATAGGTACGAGCAGGGGCAGACGTCCTGCGCGGTCAGTAACAGTTTCGTATGCTATACATGTAGCGCCCGATGCGAGCATAGCGTCGGTCAGAGCGCGGTCGGATGCAAAGTGGAAATAAGTGAAAAGGAGCTGACCTTTGCGAACGAGTTTGTATTCGGGTTCGATAGGCTCTTTCACCTTGATAATCATTTCGGCAATGCCGTAAACCTCCTCGATTGTAGGGAGCATTTCAGCGCCAGCCTTGATGTATTCTTCATCGGCAAAGCCGCTGCCGACGCCGGCAGAAGCCTGAACATAGACCTTATGGCCGTTCTTTACTAATTCTTTCACACCGGCGGGTGTTACAGCCACACGGTTTTCGTTGTTTTTAATTTCTTTGGGTACTCCGATTATCATTTTCTGATGCTTTTGGAATTGTTTTTTTAGACGCCGCTAAATTAATCAAACTTTAGAAAACATCCAACACCCGGCATATTTTTTACTTAACTTATTAAAAAAACTCTCGGTTTCCAGCCGATAATCGACTATCGCGGACGTACAGCTTGGTGTGATGCGAGATTTTTTTGTATATTTGCATGCTATGCAAGAGGAATATAACGACATACAGACTCAACCGGAGCGACATTCTGACCCGATAGAGGGTGCTACCCAGCTCTCCGGAATGTTCAGACAATGGTATCTGGAGTACGCTTCATACGTAATTCTCGAACGTGCTGTTCCAAACATTGACGACGGACTGAAACCGGTGCAACGTCGCATCCTGCACTCTATGCAGACTCTCGACGACGGACGATATAACAAGGTAGCCAACATTGTGGGAAATACTATGCAGTATCATCCTCACGGCGATGCCTCAATCGGTGATGCGCTGGTACAGTTAGGTCAGAAAGAACTGCTGATTGACACTCAGGGAAACTGGGGAAATATCCTGACCGGCGACGGAGCAGCTGCGCCGCGTTATATTGAAGCACGTCTTTCAGAGTTTGCTCTGGAAACGGTGTTCAGTCCTAAAATTACGGAATGGACTTTGTCGTATGACGGACGAAAGCGCGAACCGGTGACACTGCCGGTTAAGTTTCCTCTGCTGCTGGCTCAGGGTGTAGAGGGTATTGCCGTAGGTCTTTCATCAAAAATCCTGCCGCACAATTTCAATGAAATTCTCGATGCTGCGGTAGACTATCTCAACGGTCGCGAATTCAAACTATATCCTGACTTCGCCACAGGAGGTTTCATTGACGTGAGCCGATATAACGACGGCGAACGCGGCGGAGCGGTAAAAATACGCGCAAAGATTGAGAAGCTGGACGCCAAGACTCTGGCAGTGACCGAAATACCGTTTGGCAAGACGACAGCCACTGTCATATCTTCCATACTCTCGGCCATGGAGAAGGGGAAAATCAAGGTGCGGCGTGTCGACGACAACACAGCCTCCCAGGCCCGCATCATCGTCCATTTGCAACCGGGCACTTCCTCAGACAAGGCCATCGATGCCCTGTATGCGTTTACAGACTGTGAGGTAAGCGTATCGCCGAACTGCTGCGTAATCAACAATCGCAAACCGGAGTTTCTGACCGTGAGCGACCTTCTGCGCCACAGTGTCGACCACACACGTGCCCTGTTGCTGCGCGAGCTGGAGATACGTCTTGCAGAGACAAGGGAAACCCGCCATTTCGCCTCGCTTGAAAAAATATTCATCGAAGAACGCATTTATAAGGATAGAGAGCTGGAGGAAGCGGCCGACATGGACAAGGCTGTGGCTCACATAGACCGACGCCTCGAGCCATGGAAACCGTCGTTCTTCCGGCCTGTCACTACCGACGACATTATGTCGCTCTGGGAAATCAAGATGGGACGCATCCTCAAATTCAATTCAGATAAAGCGGACCGACGTCTGGCCGAACTGGATGCGAGGGCTGCCGAACTGGAAGAAAACATTGCCAACATAACAGACTATACAATCCGGTGGTACACACATCTCAAGGAGAAGTACGGACAGGCTTTTCCACGCCGTACCGTAATACGCGGCTTCGACTCGATTGAGGCCAACCGTGTGGCCGAAGCAAACCGCCGCCTTTATCTCGACACGGAGAACGGCTTCCTCGGGACAGCGCTTAAAGAGGGCGAAGAGGTTTGCACCTGCTCCGACATTGACGATGTGATTATTTTCTACAAAGACGGCACTTACAAGGTGAGCCGCGTGCAGGAGAAGGCAGACGTAGGTCGCGGTGTTATGCATGTGGGCATATTCCGCAAGGGAGACAGCCGGACAATCTATAATGCAGTCTATCTCAACGGGCGCGGAGGTGCTTATTATAAAAAACGCTTTGCCGTGACAGGGCTTACGCGCGACAAGAAATACAATCTGACCAAAGGAGCTCCCGGCTCTAAAGTAGTCTGGTTCTCAGCCAATCCTAACGGCGAGGCTGAAACTCTGCGTATAACCCTTAAACCTAAGCCGAGATTAAAGGTTCTGCAGTTTGACGTTGATTTTGCCGAGCAGGAAATAAAAGGGCGCGATGCTCTGGGCAATCTCGTGACCAAGAACGAAATACACCGTATATCGCTGAAAAGCCGCGGCCAAAGCACATTAGGCGGACGCCGCGTGTGGTTCGACCCTGACGTATTGCGTCTCAACTACGACGGACGCGGACGAGACCTGGGCGAGTTCCAGCCCGACGACCGTATTTTAGTCATCACGACCGACGGTGCTTACTACACCACATCTTTCGCAGAGTCAAACCATTTCCCTGACAACATCATGCGTATCGAAAAATTCGACCCGCACAAGGTGTGGACAGCAATCCTCTACGATGAAGCCCAGCAGGGATTTCCTTACATCAAACGGTTTAAGTTCGAAACATCGGACAAACCACAGAGGTATCTTGGGGATGATGAGCGTTCGCGACTTATATTGCTGACAGACACGGTATATCCGCGTCTTCAGGTCACATTCGGAGGAGCGGATGCCGTGCGACCTCCTCTGGAAATAGAGGCCGATGATTTCATCGGAGTCAAGAGTCTGAAGGCAAAAGGGAAACGCCTCACTACATTTGTCATAGACAATGTAGAGGAACTTGAACCGACGCGCCACCCCGAACCTGAGTCTGCACCTGAGGAAAACGCCGCCGGTGCTGAAGAAGATGACTCACCCGTCAGCCAGACCGACGTCCGCGACCAACTCACCGGTCAGCAGCAGCTTTTTGCTTATGACGAAGATAATGAATAGACTGCTTTTCATACTATTGATGCTTGCCGCATCGGCAGTGGCATCGGCAGAACGTCAGGACACAGCCATTTTATGCCCCGTGTCGTCAACATACACACTTGAAGCAGGACGGGGCAGCGAGTCGGATACATACCTGTCGCCACTAAAATATTCAGGTCCGCGACTCAGTCTCACCGGCCAATGGCGCAAGACGCTGACACGTCGATGCCCTGATGTGGCCATGCAGTTTGACGCAGCCGCCGACTGCGGGGGAGGTGTACCTCCCGGCAGAGGCGGACATATATTATATAGTTTGTCGGCCACCGTAGCATGGAGTGCATTGTACACGTTCAGGCCTCTGCCTTCGCTCACACTCATGGCAGGAGGAGGGCCGTCGGCAACAGGAGGTGTGCTATACCTTCCTTCAAACTCCAACAACCCGGCCGATGCCATAGCCCGCGCCGACATGATGATACGGCTTCAGGGCGGCTGGCGGACACATCTATGGAAATTGCCAGTCAGAATTGTGGAACAAGTGGCACTTCCTCTTTGCGGAGTCATGTTCGCACCTCAGTATGGAGAGACATATTGGGAAATAAGTCTGGGCAATCACCACGGGCTATCACATTTTCGTCATTGGGGAAGCGACTTTGCCCTTGACAATCTGCTGGCCATTGACCTCGGCCTCGGACGCAACACTCTGCGGCTGGGCTGGAGATTCAGACTCGAAGCCTCATACGCCGGACATAACGACCGCCAGACCCTCGTAAATGCTTTTGTTATAGGACTCTCCACTGATTGTCTGCGGCAACGCGACAATCGGCCGAAACGAATTATCGAAGCCGCGCTTTAAGCCAATACCGCCATGCATAAGATATTGTTTTTCATATTGCTGCTACTCACAGCCACTTCATGTCGGAATGCACATACTGATTGGAAGGACACACCCTACGATACATTTGACTGTCTTGCCAATACGATAGCCACACGCTATTGCTTTCTCGACGATAAAGATATCGACTGGAGCGCGACTGCAGAGACATACCGCAATAAGATAGAACCGGGAATGTCAGACCGGGAGCTGTTTGACCTATGTGCCGCCATGCTTGACGAGCTCCACGACGGCCATGTCAACCTGATATCACCATTCAACGTGTCGTACTACCGCAAATGGTGGAGCGACTACCCGCAGGATTTCAACCTGCGAACCCTGCAGGAATATTACTTGGATTTCGACTGGCAGAGTGTGTCAGGACTGAACTATAAGAAATTCGAGGGAAATGTCGGCTACATATATATTCCGTCATTCTCGACACCCATCAGCGAGTCGAGTCTCGACTGGATACTGAGTGAACTATCGGATTGTGACGCACTAATTATCGACATCCGCAACAACGGGGGCGGTCTGCTAAGCAATGTAGGCACTCTGGCTGCACGCTTCATCTCGCGCAAGACCCTCGGAGGCTATATCACGCACAAAACAGGAGCGGGTGCGAATGATTTTTCAGCACCCTATCCGTTCTACTACACACCCGCCACAGGCCGACCTTGCTACATGGGACGCATAGCCGTGCTGACCAACCGTTCGTCATTTTCTGCCGCCAATACCTTTGCCGCATTTATGGCCTCGCTGCCCGAAGTAGAAATCATTGGAGCTCGCACAGGCGGAGGCGGCGGTATGCCATTTTCTGCCGACCTACCCAACGGCTGGAGTGTACGTTTCTCTGCTGCTCCGGTCTACGACCCTGCAGGTCAGAGCATAGAGAACGGTATATGTCCGACAGACGGTTGCGAGATTCATTGCACCGATGAAGACCTTGCTGCAGGTCACGACGCCATTCTCGACTTCGCCATCTCACACCTCAAAAAATAATTAGAAAATGAATGTGAGAATTATACCGGCTAAGGCAGAGCATGCCCCGATGATAGGACGCGTGGTGACCATGGCAATAGGCCATGAACTTGCCGAACAGCTTGCAGGTCCGGAACATACGGTTGACGATGTTGTGGTTCTGTTTTCATCGCTGGCTGCCAGGACAGACTCACAATACAGCTATCTCAACTCGCTGGTCGCAGTAGATGATGAAGGCAATGTAGCGGGCGTAGTAGTGTCATACGACGGT
The DNA here is from genome assembly GCA_964452865.1 of uncultured Sangeribacter sp. GTDB lineage: Bacteria > Bacteroidota > Bacteroidia > Bacteroidales > Muribaculaceae > Lepagella. The sequence goes on from CAYVNJ010000033.1 coordinate 16,993, forward strand.
GCAGAGTTGCACCGTCTGAGAATGGCTTTCATGGAAGAGGCAGGAGAAGCTATCGGCCTTGTATTCGACGGTGAACCCGAAGATGAGACAGGTCCGGAAGAATTTTATCTTGACTCACTGGGAGTCTTTCCGGAATATCGTGGCCACGGCATAGCATCACGTCTTATTGAAGCAGCCGGATGCAGAGCTGCCAAAGCAGGCAAGCCTTTAGGACTACTTGTAAGCAAGCACAATCCGAATGCACGCCGGCTTTATGACTCCCTTGGGTTCATGCCCGACGGAGAGCGTCCTTTCGCCGGTGAGATGATGACACACCTCATCAAAACAAATCATCTGCACCCGTCCAAATCATCTTTACAATAATCATTTGGGTTAAGTCATTATTACAGAGATGATTTTACCAAAGTTATTTCTGCAATAATCATTTTTTATTATCAAATAAATTACAATAGTTTGAAGAAAATATTGTAGTTTTGCAGTTACAGACCTCCACGCAGAGCCCGGCCAAGGGTTTAGTGAGGTGGGATGTAGACATATTAGTATTATATAGAGCGTTTATCAGCGCCGATTCTTGACCAATCGGAATTCTCGCAAAATTTCAATCAATAGTCAAGGGTTGAGCAACGGTAGATGCCCGTGGTTATGCGACGTTGTGCGTAAGGTATGTTGTATCCATACAGCAACATACCAACGTAATGATTGCATATACTGGCGTGGGCTTCTGCGTTGCCGTCCGACTATTGATGGGCAATGCGAGAAGCCTCGATTGGTAGGACGGCAAGATACAGATTCCTACGCTTTTTGTATATTTACCAATTGCCAACGAGAGGAAGACCACGGCATCGTATGATACACTCAAATGTCAATAGTAAAAGATTTCTTACGTGAGAATTTCTGCAGAAACAGTTCAAGAATAAAATCGGAAAAACCTCGGATAGAGTTCATTGACTTAGCAAAAGGAATCTGCATATTATTGGTAGTGCTGATGCATTGTGGCTTCACCAAGGGCTTACCACTCCTCGGAGCATTGAGAATGCCTCTATATTTCATATTATCCGGACTATTCTTCAAGGATTACGGAAGTTTATTCAATCTTATTATTAAAAAGACCAACCGATTGATTATACCACTGATGTTTTTTGCATCAATAGAACTATTAATAATATCATTTCAGACGCCTTTGTCAATATTAGATAATATTGCTCTACCATTCATAAAACCGGGTATTATGAATTTTCCGACATGGTTCTTGTTATGCCTGTTCTGGGTCAATATATTCTACTACTTCATTCATACAAAATGTCATAAAATTTACACCAAAATTATATTTGTCACTTTATTAGGCTTTATCGGGGCGACATTGAGCTATTACGAAGTTTATCTACCCCTGTTCATGAGTTCTGCATTCAGTGCAACACCATTTTTCTTTGTTGGAGTAATGTTGCGAAAAACACCTATTTTATACAAAACCAATCATGATAAATCTCTCTTATTATTAGGCTTAACACTGCTAATTGCCACGATTACTTATTGCTATCTAATACACACTCCGCGCATTAGTTTTCTAAGCAACTCTTATTCGGGCAACTACCTGGAAATATTCATCGTAGCGGTATGCTCCGTCGTAGGACTTATGCTTCTATGCAAAGCTATTAAATGGTTGCCCTTTATATCTTATATAGGCAGATATTCAATTATAGTTCTGGGAATGCACATATTAGTAAGAAATTATGCTTACCTACCGTTATACAAGATTACACATCACACCTTCAATGAGATAGAAATATTATGTTTAACATTACTTTTATGTTGGTTTGCAATTCCCATCATAAAGACAACTCTTCCAAAACTATCGGCTCAACAAGACCTCATCAAACTAAAAAGGCACAGTTAACCGAAACCTATAAATTATGTATATGAGCAAAGAAAAGACCCGATGATAATATAAAACTTACTATCAATGGGTTATAAAAAGTCAACAGATTGTTGACTTTTTTAGAGACTATTCAAAAGACGGAAATCTTGCGATTATATAAATAACAGGGAGATTGAATATTATTTCACATCGAATTTGGTTTTGTCGCAAAAATGTTGTATATTTGCGACAAAATAACTCCTAAAATCAAATGCAATCTCTTG
>CAYVNJ010000034.1:0-18914 GCA_964452865.1 uncultured Sangeribacter sp.
CCTTTCTCTGAAAGAAAAGAATCCTAAGAAACATAGAGAAGGTCTCGACAAACTTCTGAAGCATTTTGGCAGAGTTTAGAGTTATATAGAGAATAGTAATATCATGTTAAAATGAACCCTCGGACTTGCGAAGTCGCTTGAACTGTGCGACCAGAACCCACTGAATCCCGACAGTATCCCGAGCGTTAAGAATTGAAAAGATTTTTATGTGCGGTCATTTTCAGGGTTTGCATTTGCCGATTGGAGGTTCTGTCAGAGTAATGCGAATGACGGTGGTACGGGCGAGGCTGCGGTCGATTGCTTCTTCAAATCTGTCCATGTGTTTGGGTAGAAATCGTTGGCAGAGTATGCGCAGAGCTTCTATTTTTTCGGTTGTGTCTTGCACCTCGTCTGCTTTGCCGAGGGCTATAGCTGAATGATAGTATTCTGTGAAGTTGCCTTTCTCCTCTTCGAATTTAGGAGAGCATTTGCTTACCGCTGATAAAGAAACAATCGGATTCTTACGTATGCAGTCGAGTTTTTCGCCTTCGTCCGCGCAATGAAAATAAAAGGTTGTGTCGTTTTTCCTGACAATAGAAAGTGGTATTGCATAAGGAGTACCGTCCGGGCGTGTCATTCCAAGAGTGGTATATGGGGCTTTGTCAAATACTTCAAGAGCCCATGAAGCCTCTTTGAGACGGTTGATTTTGCGCATGGGTTTCATAATCATTCGTATATAAATAGTGTCTTGAGATTGCAAAATTACTTTTTTAGTCGTTTCAAAAGCTCAGAACATGCATGAGTTGAATTAAAAATTTTTAATTTTGCATTGCACTTTGCAAAAGTGAGTGTTGTTTTGTGATGAATATCAGAGTCTGCGATATAGCGGCAGCCGTAGGGGCGGAATGTACATATGACGCTGTGGTGTCGAGTGTCATCACCGACTCTCGTTCATTGTTTGAACCGGATAAGACCCTGTTTGTAGCTCTACGGACGCGGGGTAATGATGGCCATAGATATATGGGTGCGATGTATCGTGCAGGCGTCCGCTTTTTTTTGGCTGAACACCTAACGGACGATGTCGGTGATGATGCATGCGTTCTTGTCGTCGACGACAGCGAAGTTGCCTTGCAGCAACTTGGTCGCATGGTGCGTGGCCGAATTGGTTGTCCGATGTTGGGGGTGACTGGAAGTGCGGGTAAGACCATTGTGAAAGAATGGTTGTTTCTGATGCTTGCACCGTCTGTTTTTGTGACACGCAGCCCGAGGAGTTATAATTCGCAGATAGGAGTGCCGTTAGGCCTGTGCTCTCTTGAAACAGATGCCGAACTGGCCATAGTGGAAGCCGGAATTTCGCGAAGCGGTGAGATGCAGACGCTAAGGGATATGATATTGCCTGACCGGGTACTTCTTACTTCTCTGACTGATGAACATTCTGAAGGTTTTGTGACGCGTCAAGAGAAAGCACGTGAAAAAATGTCGCTTGCAGCGGATGCTTCGGTAGTTATATATTCGGCAGATGAGCCGGAATATGAGGCTGCTGCTGCAGCGTTGCAGCCCGGCGTGAGTCGTTTTACGTGGACGCTTAATGAAGCGCAGGGTGCTTCATTGGCGATAGATGTCAAGACAGATGAACAGGCTACCTTGTTGCATTGGCGGTATGCTCCCGGTGTATCAGGAGAAGCGAGAATGAATTTCTCAGCCACAGATATTGATGTCGCTAATGCAGCCGCCGCGCTTGCATATCTAATTGCTTCAGGATATGATGCGGAGTTTATACGTGAGGCTTTCACACGTATTTATCCTATCGGTACTCGTCTTGATGTGAGCGAAGGTGTTAACGGTTGTTCAATAATATATGACAAGTTTACCGCAGACTATAGTTCGCTGCCTACAGCATTGGATTTTCAACGTCGCAGGTCTACATCAGGACTGTCAAACACCTTGATAGTAAGTGATATGTATCGTGGCTCAGCTTCGTGGGCACAAGTGATGCAGAAACTTTCCGAACTGTGTCGTCTTGCCGGAGTAAGCCGTATGATATGCGTAGGAGTGGGTCTGTCTTCCGTTGCGCGGCATACGGCCAGGGATATAAAGACGGAATTTTATGCAGGTCGCGAAGATTTTGAATCGCAGGTCGGTCCGTCAGACTTCAGCAGCGAGCTTATACTTATTAAAGGCGCTCCGGGATTTAGATTTCTTGAAATGGCTGAAAATCTTGAGGCTCGTAAACACGGCACAGTGCTTGAAGTCGATTTGGATGCCGCCGTGCGCAATTTCAATTATTTCCGTCAGCGACTTCCTCAAGGAACGGGAATTGTAGCCATGGTCAAGGCGGCGGGTTATGGTGCCGGAAGCATAGAATTATCGCGTACCTTGCAGTCGCAGGGAGCTGCATATCTTGCTGTGGCAGTAGTTGATGAAGGCATTGAGCTGCGCCAGGCCGGAATAACGATGCCTATTATGGTAATGAATCCGAGGAGTGTAAACTATAAGGCCATTTTTGCCTATGGACTTGAACCGGAAATTTATAGTCTGGATATGTTGGCCGACGTGATTGCCGAGGCTGAAAAGAGTGGGCTAAATCATTATCCGGTACATATAAAACTGGATACGGGTATGCATCGGATGGGTTTTACGGAGGATGAAATCGGGCAATTGTGCCGCATGCTGCAGACTACTGAGGCAATACGCGTGTTAAGTGTCTTTTCTCACCTCGCCACTGCGGATTGTCCGGATATGGACGAGTATACCGACGGTCAGTTGGAACGTTTTGCACGTATGACCCAGAGTATTGTCGAATTGCTTGGGTATGATTTCAAACGTCATGTGCTCAACACAGCCGGTATTCTTCGTCGGCCTGAACATCATTACGACATGGTGCGTCTTGGCATAGGATTGTATGGAGTCACTCCATTTGATGCTGGCGAGCAGCTTGCCACGGTGTCGACCTTACGCACCGTAATCAGCAATATCAGAGAATGGCCTGCCGGCGAAGCTATAGGTTATGGTCGTCGCGGTGTGCTTGACCAACCCTCACGTATTGCTACTTTGCCCATAGGTTATGCTGATGGAATGAATCGCAGACTTGGAAATGGAGTAGGGCGGGTGTATATCAATGGTTCATACGCCCCGGTGGTGGGCAATATTTGTATGGATGCCTGTATGGTGGATGTGACCGGCATCGACTGCCGCATAGGTGATACTGTCGAGGTGTTCGGTCCGCATGTCAGAGTTGAGGAGATTGCGGAGGCTATAGGTACTATACCCTACGAGGTGTTGACTTCGGTTTCTCCCCGCGTAAAGAAAGTATATTATCGGGAGTGAAAAATTAGTCTTCAGGCGGAATGTAGGTTATAGACCGCATTTCCTCATATTCCGCCCATTCAGGGTCGTTTTCTGCCTCTATCACGATAGGAATTGTGTCAAGCGGTTCGAGCGCACGATTGAATACGCGACCGAATATACCGAGATTTCGCGTGTAGAACACCCATTCACGTTTGCCGTCGCCAGTATATATACCGGTCATAATTGCTATGGGGTCTTTGCGGAATGCATCAAGCAGTGCATCAGTAACCGTTCCCATAAGTTCAGCGGTCTCTGCATCAGGCATCCCGTCCGACGTATTACCATATTCCCAGCTTACTGTAACCCGAGCAGTGTATTTACCAGTTTCGCGTGCCGGAGCTACACCGTCGCGACCGCTGACCATAATGAGTCGGCCGTTTTCCGCCTCGGTGGGGCATGTCCACCATTCATCTTTTATTTTAAGAGCCATAAGTAGTATCAGTGAATTGTGACAAGGGTAGCTCCAAATCCATATTCGGCGAAAGAGGCATCCTGTTGGGTGGAAGCAGGGAATTCTTTCGAAAGAAGGTCATGTACAGCTTTGCGGAGTACACCTTCACCCTTGCCGTGGATGAAGACAATCTTTTGTCCCTTACGGCGTGAATGTTCTGTCATCGTTTTCCGGACAGTATCCAGCTGATAGCCGAGAATGGTGGCGTTATCCATGCCTGCCGTGGTGTCCAGCAATTCATGGGCGTGCAGGTCAATCTCTATCAGTGGTAATAGCTTGAATGGACTGAGAACTTGTTTTTTGCGTTCGCGACGGTTCTCTTTTGGCTTGAGAGTACCTGCTCCCAATGCTTCCTGAAGGGACGTTGCATCCGGTTTGGAATCAATAACGTCGTCTTTGACAAGCATGAGTTCGAGAACCGGAGTTTCGAAATATAGTCCCGGACGGAAACAGTGTAGCTTGTAGAATTTGGTCAGGTCGAGGCGACGGGTGATATTAATCGGACTTTTCAGCCCGAAAGACTTCTCTTTTTTGTATGCCACACATTGAAATGCAATACGTTCGAGCCCTACAAGTTCAGCATGGCTCACCCTGCAAAGGTCTATCTGCATGTTGGGTTCAACCTCAGCCGAATATAGCGGAGTCCAGTCGCGTTCAGTACCTCCGCGTCGTGCTATGCTGAAAGACAACCAATAGTTTGAGTCGTTGACGAGGACTGTATTGAAGTCGCTTTCAGCCAACTTTTTCATATCGGTGGGTTCAAAAGCGAGCGCAATGCTCAGTTTCTCTCCGTGTGCAGTTTCTTCCGGCTTAGGTTCAGGAGGAATTACCGGTGCAGGCCCTGGGGCTGGTACTTCTTTTGGAAGCGGTTGCTCTTTAGGCATAGCAGCCCGTCCGCGGTCGTATGCGTTCTGGTCGAAATATACACGTCCGGAGTGTCCGTTAGCGGCAGCGGCATCGTGTCCTGCAGGCATGACAACCACCAATTCCGAGAGAAGAGACGGAGTTTCAAATCCGTCGTTATCCTCAACATAGGCCATACGGCCTTCTATTCTTGTTATAGTGCCTCCTCCAACATCGTTGAGAAAGCGCACGCGGTCTCCTATATTTGGCATTGTGTTTATTGTGTATAGAGGAAGCGTTTTATTGTACGCTTTGGTGTTTTTTCAAATTCGTTGGGTATCAGACTGATGCGGGTTATCTGCTCGTATCGAGCCAACATCTTGTTCAGTTCTACACGGGCTTCTTCCATCAGACGGGGATAGTCTGCCGTAGACATGCCTGTAGAGTCTATCGCATCATAGTCAGGATATACGAGAGCGACCAATTTGCCGTCGCGTTCCATTACGAGACTTTCAGAAACATAAGGCATGTTGTTCAGTTTAGATTCAATCTCTTCAGGATAGATGTTTTGTCCGTCGGCCGTGAGAATCATGGTCTTGTTGCGTCCTCGCAAAAAGAGAGTGCCGTCGGCAGAGCGTGTGCCTACATCGCCTGTGTGCAACCATCCGTCTTCGTCAAGTACGGCAGCTGTGGCTTCCGGGTTGCGGAAATATCCCATCATGACGTTTTCGCCCTTTACGCATATTTCACCCGGGATATTTTCGGGGTCGTCGCTAAGTATTTTGCTCTCCATAATGCCGGGGAGTGTTTTCCCTGATGAGCCGGGAATGAACTTATCCCAAGGTGTATAGCTTATGAGCGGGCCACATTCGGTCATGCCGTAGCCGACAGTAAAGGGGAATTGTATACGGTGCAGAAATTCCTCAACTTCGGCATTCAATGGTGCGCCCCCGAGGATAATTTCTTTGAATTCTCCACCGAAAGCTTCAACAAGCTTGTTGCGTATTTTGCTGTAGACAAGTTTGTCGAGAAGAGGGACATTGAGAGTCCAGCGAACGCTGAGTTTGGAAATCATGGGTACAATCTGGTTGCGATAGATTTTCTCCATGACAAGCGGTACACTCAGTATGAGGTGCGGCTTTACCTCCTGCATGGCCCGTACAAGGATTTTGGGCGACGGAAGTTTGCCGAGAATGAAGATGTGCGACCCTGCAGCGAGTGCGGTGAGCATGTCGAATGCGCAACCGTAGGCATGCGCAAGCGGGAGAAATGACAATACGTGCGAACCACGGAAGTGGAGGTTCTGCTCCAGGCCGAACACAACGTTCCCGGCCAGATTGTTGCCGGTGAGCATCACTCCTTTAGAGAAACCCGTTGTGCCGGACGTGTAGTTGAGTTCCATCAGTGCTTCATTGGGCACATGAGGGAAGTGGAGGTTTTCGGGCTTGAATCCATCGGGATGCGCCTTGTTGAAATCATCGCGCACAGTGGCCAGAGTGCGCGCCAGAGAATCATCGCCACGTTCGTCAAGAAGGCGATTGGTGTCAAGTGATACGACACCTCGTATTTTATGTGTATGCTCAAGCTCGATATGCTCCCATATATGGTCACTGACGAAGAGCATTTCAGCCTCTGAATGATTAATGATGTGTGCGATGTCGACTGCATTGAAGCCGGAAAGAATAGGTACTACCACCGCACCGTAAGTTATGATGGCCATATAGCTCACCACCCAATTGGCACTGTCTTTGCCACATACAGCCACTTTAGCGCCCGGTTTCAATCCGAGTTTGCGGAACACTTCATGAGTCAGCGCGATGCGCTCAGACAGTTGTCCGTATGTCAGGCGTTCGCGTCCGGTATATTCCGTAAGTGCAGGCAACTCCCAATTGTCGCGGAAGCTGTTTTCATAGATTTCGATGAGGTTTTCTTTAATCATTTGTAGAGACTGAAAAAATGAATGTGTTACAAGGCTGCCTTATAAATCTGTCGGCAGTCATCCATATCAAGAACCACATAACCACCCACATGTTCACCCATGTTGTAATGGAGCGAGGCTACGAGAGTTTCGATATCAGGTTCGTGACCTATGAGTTCGGTTGTACTGACAGTCAGTCCTATCGATTTGTAGAATTCGCGTAGGCGGGTTATTCCTTCGGCAATGATAGTCTTTGAATCGGAACCTTCACGTACGCCCATTACGGCCGTGGCAAAGCGTTCTACTTTGGCAGGATTTTTTTGCGCGACAAATTCCAGCCATGCAGGAACTATTACAGCCAGTCCGGCACCGTGGGCCACGTCATACAGCGCAGACAGTTCGTGCTCAAGGCGGTGTGAGGCCCAGTCTTCCGTTTTGCCAGTACCGCAGATGCCGTTATGAGCAAGCATTCCGGCCCACATTATATTGGCGCGAATGTCGTAGTCATCAGGATTGACCATAACCTTGCGTCCAAGGTCGATGATGTCGCGCATCAGGCTTTCGGCAATGCCGTCGGTCACTTCGCACCCGGTGGTATTTGAGAAATAACGTTCCTGTATATGGCAGAGCATGTCGGCAATGCCGCACGAGGTCTGAAAAGATGGCAGAGTCATCGTGAGTTCCGGATTCATGACTGCAAAGCGCGGACGCAGAATCATCGGATAGCGCACGCTGAGTTTATGGTGTCCGTCAATCTTTGTGATAACCGAATTGCCGCTCCCTTCGCTGCCTGCGGCAGGTATGGTCAGTACGACACCGAGAGGTAATGCTCCAGCCGGTGTGGCACGATTGGTATAGAAGTCCCAGAAATCGCCATTGTATAGTGTACCGATAGCTACACCTTTGGCCGTATCTATGACTGAACCTCCGCCTACCGCCAAGAGGAAATCTACACCCTCGCGACGTGCTATGTCAATTCCTTCATACACACGGTCATCGGTCGGATTAGGTCGTATTCCTCCCATTTCGACAAACGGTAGTCCTGCTTTATCAAGCGATGCTTTTACTCTGTCGAGCAGTCCGGAGCGTACTACAGAGCCACCTCCGTAGAAAATAAGTACCTTGGTTGCTCCATGTCTTTTTGCGAGAGCGCCTGTATCACCTTCGGTATTACGTCCGAATACAAATTCCGTCGGAGTGTAGAACGTGAAATTCTCCATTAAGATTGTCAGTCTTCAATGTTGGAACGTATGGCTTCGGCAATCTCCGCCATTTTTTCCGAATCTGGATTGTCGATTTTATGTTTGAAATCCATGTCTCCTTCCTTAGTGAGCGGCACAAGATGAATATGGGCGTGTGGTACCTCAAGTCCGAGTACGGTGACTCCGACCTTGCGGCATGGCATGGCTTTCTTAATGGCTTTGGCCACCTTCTTGGCAAAGAGCATCATGGATGCGAGTTCTTCATCGTCAATATCGAATATGTAGTCAGTTTCGCGTTTAGGTACGATAAGCGTATGACCCCAATTTACGGGGTTAATGTCGAGGAAAGCAAAGAAGCGGTCATCCTCTGCTATTTTATAGCAAGGAATTTCCCCGGCTATGATTTTTGAAAAGATAGTCATTGCCGATTATATTTCTATGTTGATAATCTCAAAAGTAATTTTCCCGGCAGGTGCCTGAACCTCTACGAGGTCGCCTTTTCCATGCCCGAGGAGAGCCTGAGCGATAGGGGTGCTTGAAGCAATCTTGTGTTCACGCAAATTAGCTTCGTTTTCAGTGACTATGGTATATGTCATTGTCGCACCGTTGGCTACGTTTTTGATAGTAACCTTGTTGAGCAGCTGTACTTCGTCTGTATTGAGGTTGCTGTCGTCAATAATGCGTGCCGAGGCAATCAGTTCTTTGATTTTTGCAATCTGCATTTCAAGCATCCCCTGAGCCTCTTTTGCTGCGTCATATTCTGCATTTTCAGAGAGGTCGCCTTTGTCGCGCGCCTCGGCTATAGCGGCCTTTATGGCAGGACGTTTGGCTTCGAGTTCAGCCAGTTCGGCCATTTTTTTGTCGTATCCTTCCTGAGTAAGATAATTTGCCATTTCTATGTTGGTGTTTTCGTGTTAATCGGTTTGTTTTTTAGATAAAAAAAGTTGAAATCTCGCTTATGCCAGGGCATCCAAGATTTCATCAGGCGGCTTTCTTTGCCACATATTATGTACGCACAAAAGTAGCCACAATTTTATGAATAAACAATTTTGTGCGCAAAATTATCTCATTTTTAATGTTCAGTTTCAGTGAGCCACGCGTCAATCATGCGACGCGCTATGCTCGGGTAGCCCGGCAACAGAGGAAGGTTGTCGGGTGTGAAAAATCCTCCTTCACTCAACTCGTCATCGGCAAATTTCAACTCACCACCGGCGTATTCAGCTGTGAAACCAATCATTATGTTTGAGGGATATCCCCATGGTTGACTGCCGAAGTAGCGGATATTCTTTACATCAAGCGATGTTTCTTCCTTGATTTCCCTGACTACACATTCTTCCAGACTTTCTCCTGTTTCGACAAATCCTGCGACCAATCCGAAAAACGGGCGGCTGAATGTGCGTGCATGCACAAGCAGGGCTTCGTGGCCACGACGTATCAGTACGATAATGGCCGGCGAAACTTGTGGAAAAATTTCTGAATTACATTTTGTGCATACCTTGCTTATTGTCCCGATACGTCGTGTCGGAGCACCGCATAATCCGCAATAACGGCTGTGCTCGTTCCAGTAGAGCAGTTCAAAGCCTTTCTGCGCGCCGAGATACTCGTTCTCGCTGATTAGATTGAAAGATTCCCTTAATGGTATTTCAATCATTTTTTCAGCTTCTGCAGCATTAGCCGTACGTGCGGCAAACCTCTTGCTCCCGCAGGTATAGATGAAGGTATTTTCTGCCTCTTCCGTTTGAAACGTCAACGGCATTGTGTTGTCCGGAGTGAGGAGAAGTTTTCCATTGTGTCTGAGGACGAGATTAAGTGGTGATGAATTCATGGGCTATAGTTGTTTTAACTTCGTAGCAATTACGATGATACGATTTAATAGGCAAATTTAGAGAAAAAATCTTACTTTTGCATTCGCGTTTTTGCCACAGTCTATGCGTCCGACTGATGAAAGTCTATTATATCAATACTGTTGAGCGTCTTGACAATGCCCCTGCATCTATTGTCAACCATCTGTCATCCGGTGTTAAGGCGGCAGGTGGCGAGACTGCTGTTTTCAGCAGGCGGGGTGTTAATGTGTTGTGGCATTGGGCTATGAGCCGGTTGACCGACTCCGAAGGATTGCATTCTGAGTGGCGTACACGCTCGCTTCTGAATGAGATACGCCGTTTCAATCCTGATGTGATACATCTGCATAATATCCACGGACACTATCTCGACTATAGACTCCTGTTCGATTTTCTGGCTGCTTATGGTCGGCCTGTAGTATGGACTCTGCACGACTGCTGGAGTTTCACTGGGCATTGCGCACACTATGTAGAGGCAGGTTGCGACCGTTGGAAAGCCGGATGTGGTCGTTGCCCTGCGCCAAATTCATATCCTACAGCATATACAGACCGCTCCTTACGCAATTTCCGACTTAAGGAGAAAGCGTTTCTGTCTGTCCCGAATATGCACCTGGTCACTCCTTCCGAATGGCTGGCTTCGCAAGTAGTAGAATCATTTCTCGGTAATGTTCCGTTGAGTGTAATATCGAACGGTGTGGATATTGACACATTTATGCCTTCGGGTAAGATAAATGACGGTAGGCTCAAGATGATTGCAGTAGCCCAACAATGGACTCCCGTAAAAGGGTTGGAAGAATTGCACAAAATACGGCGTCTCCTCAATTCGGATGAAAGTCTTGAATTTATAAGTGGCGTAACCGACCGTAGGGAAATGGCCAGATTGTATTCAGAAGCAGACATTCTGCTTGCTGCCTCCCGTCAGGAAAGTTTCGGCATGACCCCGATTGAAGCTATGGCGTGTGGCACTCCGGCAATAGTCAACAACGCAACGGCTCTTCCTGAACTTGTGACCACGGACACAGGTAGCATTGTCGACTTTGGCGACACATATAATGCACTTCGTACCATACGCGAGTTCCGTGGCAGACTCGGTTCTGAAATGTCTTCTGCATGTCGCGAACGAGCAGTCGGCCGTTACAGTTCTTCCAAAATGGCAGACTCCTATATCGGTATTTACGAATCCATGCTCCGTAAATAAAGAATAAGGGGTCATATCTTTATGATATAGCCCCCATTCCGTTTTATATTATATCATATTGATATTTTCAGTCGGAACTTCCCTGCGGAAATAATGTATGTTCCTGCCGGAAAGTCGTTAAAATCAAGTACTGTTTCTGAGTGACATGGCATAGTTATCAGTGCATGTCCGGTTGTGTCGTAAACGGTTGCTGTAGTAGTGTTATTCAAATTTTCGAGAATCAGACGTCGTCCATCAATGCGTATCTCTGAACTCGTCGCCGGCGAGGATATTTCGCCAATTCCGTCATAGCTAACGTGGTGTATATCAGAGTGTGGTAAATCTATTTCTGTGCCTTTACCGTCTGAAAACCTCAGTGTCTCGTTGTCCGGACAAGTCACTTTGAGGCTTTCGGAGAAAACCAGTTTGGTGATACTTCCGTCGGTATGGTATAGATTGGCCTGATTAGGCGCTGCTGAGGCACTTATCGCCACGCACAGCGCGCTCAGTATAAAAAGAGGTATTTTCATTCAGGATAATTGAGCAGTTTAATTTGTTTCAACTTTTTGGGTCGGTGCCATTGTGGCATTACGTTCGTCGGTCGCCGCCACAACAGCATCGGCAAGGCTTGCGAACGCATCGCCTTCAGGTGTTCCCGGACGTTCAGGTGTTTCTTCGCGTTGCAGCGATACGGGAGTTCCTGCGTCGGCCTCAGTACAGATGTCGGCTACCAGTGGTATTTGCCCGAGTACTTTGACTCCAAGTTCGTCAGCAAGTCGTATTCCGCCTTCGCGTCCGAAAATGTAGTACCGTTCATCAGGGTGAGGAGCCGGGGTAAACCATGCCATGTTTTCAACTATACCTAACACCGGCACATTTACTTTGTCGGCGCGGAACATGGCTATGCCTTTGCGGGCGTCGGCCAATGCCACTTCCTGCGGTGTAGTAACTACAACAACCCCTGTTATCGGCAGTGTCTGTACAAGAGTCAGGTGGATGTCGGATGTGCCTGGAGGCATATCGATCAGGAAATAGTCGAGGTCGCCCCAATAGGCATCGGTAATCAGTTGTTTAAGCGCATTTGAGGCCATTCCTCCGCGCCATAGAACAGGGCTGTTACGGTCGACTACAAAGCCAATGGAGAGAAGTTTGACGCCATATTTTTCTACTGGTTCGATGAGGTCACGCCCGTCCTGATTGACCATGTAAAGCTGCGCATCTTCTACTCCGAACATTTTTGGAACTGACGGTCCGAAAATATCTGCGTCGAGCAGGCCTACCTTATATCCTTTGCGGGCAAGAGCTACAGCTAAATTTGCGGCTACTGTAGATTTGCCTACACCACCTTTGCCCGATGATACTCCTATAATATTTTTTACTCCGGGCAAGGGATTTGCCGGTTTTGGCGCAACAGGACGACGGCTTTTGATAGCGATGCGGCCTCGGATGTTGACATCTCCACCGGCGGCAGCCATCACTGCATCCTCGGCAGCACGCACCACACTTTTTGCAAACGGGTCGGTAGGTTTGTCGAATATAAGTGAAAAACTGACATCGCGGCCGTCAATGCGGATGTCGTCTTCAACCATTTCATTTTCGACAAGGTTCTTGCCATTGCCGGGATAACGCACTTTTTTTAGTGCATCAAGGATGAGAGCAGGATATAGAGGGTGTTGTGTGTTCATCGGTTGATTTCGTTTTTATGGGCGGCCAATGCTTCAGCCATATTCTGTGTCACTCCGCGAGGATAGCTGTGATAGTCGTCGCGCGGTATATCTTTATCATCAATATCAGTCAATTCAATGCCTGACGGTGGCAGACGGAAGCTAAGATATTTTATTGTCTTGCCTCGCGATAGCCATTGGTGTTCGTAAAAAGTCTGTATAGAGGCTGCCTCAGCATCAGAAGCCTGTGCATACAGGTCGGAATAGTCTTCCTCAGGTATGATGTCGTTTGCCTTGAGCAGACGGCGAGTATATGTGTATAGGAACGGAGAATCGGTTTTCAGACGTATCAGTGCACCGGGGGAAGCAATCGTACGATAGAGGTCAAGAAAGCGGGCTGAGGTCAGTCTGCGTCTTTGTTTCTGCATCTGCGGGTCGGGGAAAGTAATCCATATCTCATCGACTTCGCCAGGTGCGAAGAAACTGCCTAACAATTCGATGCCGGTGCGCAGGAAGGCCACATTTTTCATGCCGGCGGCTTCCGCTTCTTTTGCTCCTTTCCATAGGCGTGCTCCCTTTATGTCTATGCCTATGTAGTTGGTGTCAGGACGGGTGCGGGCAAGCCCTACGGTGTATTCGCCTTTGCCGCAACCAAGTTCCAATACCAGGCGTCCATTATTTTTGAAATAACTGTCGCGCCAGCTACCCTTCATGTCAAATCCTTTCTCCTGCAGGACAGCAAACGGATATTGAAAAACACATCCGAAAGTCTGCATTTCGGCAAATTTCTTCAGTTTGTTTTTCCCCATGACTTATATTGTGTTTTAACGGTAAATTTTAGCGGTGCGTGTCGCTTCTGCTGTTTTGATGCTGAGAATAATGACCCGGTCAGATATATTGGTTAGGTCGGCAACATACTCCGGGGTTTCAGGGTTGACAGAATTCAGACGCAGACCTGCTGTGTCGTATATTTCGACACTCTTCAGAACTACAGGGGCTGCCACATAAAGCAGATTATCGTCAAGACGGAATGTAATTCCACCATCGGCATCCATGTCAGCGGTCGGATTGTCAATACCTGTAAGTTCCTGTATGTTGAATGCTTTCCAGCCGTCGGCCGCCTCCCAAACGGAGCGTGTGTGTTCCCCTACGAGCAACTGCACTTTTTTCCGGTCGATGCCGGTGAAAGCAGCATCGCCGGCTACAGGAGGAGTGTCATATAATTCGGTTACGTCTATGCGTACCAGTTTTGTCATGCCTTCAAAAGCGCCGTCGGCCAGACTCCTTACCGAAGCACCCAGTTTCATGTTGGTACTTTGATTGTTGAGAAGCGCATATTCGCCGATGTCGTTGGTTTTTATTTCGGTAGATGCGAAGTCTACCTTAGGGGATGCCGCATATATTAGAGCCGGCAATACGGCTGTACCGTCGGGAGTATGTTGGCTCAACAAAGGGCAACCGGCCAACGCTCCTTTTCCGTATTCGGTGGGATAGCCTGAAATTTCGAGACTTTCAAGTGCGGGCATGAATGCAAAGGCATAGTTCCCTGCGGTCTTAACCCATTTGGCATCAAGTTCCTTGAGCCCGGAACCTTCTAAAGCACGGTCTTCGACTTTGTCCAATGTGGAATGAGCAAAATTTTCGAGCGAGGTAGTTCCGCTCAACGATAAGGCTCCAAGTTCACGGATGCCTGACGTTGAAAGAGTCTTCAACGATTTACAACCCATAAACGAACCTTCCGGCAGACGGACGATAGTTTTGAAACTCAATGCAGCTTCTTCGAGGTTTTCACAGCGGACAAACACATAGTCGCCCAATTGGGCGATAGTGGCGGGCAGAACGATTTTCTGAAGTGCTGACCCTGCGAATGCGCAGTTGCCTATACGTGTCACACTGGCAGGAATGTCTATTGATTTTATCGAGGTTGATGCAAGTGCGAAGTCGCCAATCTCTTTAATGTCGGCCGGCAGACGAAGTTCTGTAATGCTTGAGCCGAATAATGCACCTTCCGGCAGAATATCGGCGGGTTGTGAGGCGTCAGAACCGTTTGGCTGGCGCGAGGTAGCGCTCCTCGCAATTTTTGTGCCGCTTAAATCCAATGTGCGCAATGCCTCACATTTATCGCGTAATGCCATGATGTCTGTAGCATCGATTTCTCCTGTCAGTGTCAGACTTACAAGCTTGGACAATGTGGCGGCGTCCGTACGGGCCAATGAGCCTGGTGTGACAGTCATTTCTTCAGCCAATGCATTGCCGGCAAGAAATATAAGTCCTATAAATATTTGAATAAATCGTTTCATTATATGCTGTCGGTAAAATATCTGTTTTCGGTTTATATTAACGTGTATCACTGCATTTTATTGCCTTAGGCAGTACTATTCCAACCATAAGCTTTCTATTGTGCCGTTTCCTTTTCCCGCAGGGTGAGAGAAGCGTAAAGTGACAAATTCAATAGCATCCGTACTGAATGGTATTTTTACCTCCGGTGTGAATTTGCGGTTCATGAAAGAGGGGTATGGTTCAGGTACTATGTCAGTGTAGGTTTGTTGTAGTTCTGAAAGGGGTATCTCTATATGGTTCACATCTGTTCCTAAGGCACTTGTGTAAGTATATCCGTCTCGGGTGACGAAACCAATTTCAATATCGTTCGCATCAGCAGGAAGGTTTATGCGCCCTTTCAGTATGTTTTTGCGGCTCAGCACAGAGGAGGAAGGCAGCCTTTCGCCTATGAACTTTCGGATGATGACCTTCGTGCTGTCTGCTGCCGTGTTGAAGTTGAGACTCAATTCATCACGTCGTGTCGGGAAGCGGTCTGTTTTATTCATGCTCCATGATGCACCTCCGGAAGGTATGAGATACATTTCTGCCACGTCAGCATCGCGTGCTCCGTCAATAAGTCTGACAGGTGCTGATGCATCACGTATCTCAACTATGTATGAGTCAGCATCTTGAGGATAGTCCCAACTCAGTGGAGTTCCAACAGTAGACGAGGGGAATGTCTCCGCATTATCACCGCTGAAAACAACTATGTTGTATGTCATTTCTCCGGCTTTGCCGGGCACTGTTATTTCTGTTTCATATACTCCGTCGGCAACTTCAGCCATACGGTATGTCGTGTTGTCGTCACGCCAGAATGATACATCTCCCGGATATACCATAACCGAGTCAACAGGTGTGGCATTGAACACACGTGCTCTCAATGTGAGTTTCTCTCCCGGTTGCGGAAGTACCGGCGGCGTATGCACTACGAGCGGACGGCCGTATGCTTCAGACGGAGCGACGTATTCACCAACCTTTATGTGGCCCATGGCGCTATCTGTATCGACCGATTTCAGAATTTCCGGATTTTTCCCGAGAAGGTAGACACCGGGATATACGGTTATAGTATCTCCTGTCGAGTGTCCGCTACTTTCATTCCCTTTGTTGACGCCAAGATAGTGGTAATCATTGCCTAACGAAGGAAGTGTAATACGGATTGGGCGTTCACTTTTTATAATGTGACCTACACGGCGGGTGAGCGAAGGTTTTTTGAAAGGGTCATCAGTCAGTACGACATCGGGCATAACCTCCAGACGCCAGATGTCATTGCCGAGACGGTCCAGAAAGTACGCACCGTTTCCTTCGTAACCCACTAATGCCGAATTTCCAGTGCCAGCCACCTTTAACAGACTGTCGATGCAGACCGGTTGTGAAGTTGTAGTATTCGTGTATATGAATGTTTCGGGTGTGTTCATTTCTGCCAAGTCTGCTTTGTAGCTGAGGCGGAATGGCCCGAACACAGTGTCTGTGGGGAGCTTGCCTGAATCACTTCCCGCAGGTATGCGTTTCATCGCTTCTGCAGCTATCATCATGCCTATAGCCTTTTTAGGTGTATAGGCAAGATTGAGATAGTGTGTCTGATATTCAGTATTGTAAGGCGCAAGGTCAATGGGGTCGTATGCAAATTGGGTAATCCACTCAAAGCCTTTGCCACGCAGTGTCCGTACTATAGCAGGATATAGATAAGAATCCAGCTCATCACCCGGGTCGAATTCATATATTATTTTTGATAGACGTTCATAGTTTTTCATCGTCTTTTCCCATGGTATCGAGTATTCGTCGACTGCGGGCAGCATATTGCCCTTGCGCTGGCGACCTGAGACAAGCCCTACCGGATACCATTGATATGTAGTGCCGTCGATATCTGCATCATAATATGCTTCTCTGACATCATCATTGTGACTCACGTTGTATAGCACGGGCTTGTTGAATCCTGCGCGACGTATGACCTTAGCCATTTTGTTTATGTAGGCTGTGACTTCTTTTTTAGTCCCGCTGTGGCATGGCTCGTTATTTATCTCGATGGCTACGATGCGAGGGTCCGCGGCATAGCTAAGCCCGGTGTAAGGGTTGATGTGTCGTACCAATGCGTCAAGATAGCGGGCTTGGGCTTTCTGGGCTTGTTTGTTTTCATGAATGTCGCACTTGGCGTAGTCGTAGGTGAATGCCCCCGTATCAATGTTACGTTCGGGATAGCCGTTGCCGAAATTGGTCTGTGCGGTAAGTATTACATCCATTCCCCGACCTTCCATTTCAGCAATCGTATAGTCGAGCAAATCAAGGTGGTCATTTTTGATGAGATTACCCGCGGAATCGGCGAGTTCCGTATCCCACAGGTGCAGCCGGAAAGCATTCAGTCCAAGTCTGGCAAGGTGATACGCATCTTTCCGTATGGCTTCTTTTCTGTCCAGTCCCAGATAGCCGAGAGCGCGATAAGCATGGGCGAAAGGTGTCGTGTAGTTTGTACCATACCATGCATCGGCCGAGGCAATTGCAGATATTACTGTAAATAGTGAAAACAATATGGTACGACCGACATTTTTCATATCTTCAATATATTACAGGCATTTCTTCGCGTCCTTCATGTCCTGGCAAGAACGGCTCAATCGAATAATTCATGAAATCATTAAACCGTTTTATCTGGCGGAAATAGGGTAAAAGTTCTGCTTCGGGGTCTTCAGAGTCTGTAAAGAATTTGTCGGGTAACATACCGAACGCTACAAAATTGCGAGGCTTCAGATAGTCTATATACTCCCAGTCTTTTGGAAACCCTTTGGGCGCTGTTTTGAGCGGATTGTCACCTAATTCGGGTAGCAGACGCTTGAATTCCGGGTCTTCCACTATTCCGATATATTCGTCGACGTTCTCGAATATGTCGGTACGTATGGCCTTAATCATTTTTGAGTCAAGACCTATCGTTCCTGCGCAAACCATGCTTGCTCCCGGCTCAAGATGTATATAATATCCGCAGGTAGACGACTTTTTGCCGCCCGGAGGATTGATAAATATGCCTATATGTGTTTTGTAAGGCGTCTTGTCGGTTGAGAACCGGGTGTCGCGGTATATCCGGTATGTGCAATCTCCAATACTGAGAGCGGCCGCCCGGGGGTCGACGAGTGCGACTTTGTCAATAAGATGTTGAGCTGCTTTATCGGCTTCGCCTTTTACTGCAGCCCATTCCGGTTTATGTGAGTGAAACCAGTCTCTGTCATTATTGATGCGCAATTCGCGCAGAAAGCGGAAGATGCGCCGGTAATCCGTTGCTCCTTCCATTATTTTTTCATTGTAAATCGGCGGGATGTCAGGCGGTTGCCATCGCAGAACAATTCTACTGTGTATTCGCCGGGTGTGAGTGTGGTGTTGACGTCCCAATAAATTGACGTCGATAATTCGTCGTTGGCATATTCGATACTGCGGTGAGCTGTACTCGGAAGGCTTGTACCGTCATATTTGAAAGAACCTCCCGCACCGAGCAGACTGCCTTCCGGGCTGATTATACGCAGATATATCTCTTTCATTCCCGGAGCGGCAGTGTTGTTGGGCGAAATAGTGAAGCTGACTCCGAGTTTGCGAGCTTTGGTTATGTTGTTCTCGTTTTTACCTTTTTTGTTGTAAGCTTTCAGCGATACACCTGTCACATTGAGTTTTTCAGCCAACTGCACTTTTTGTGTCAGAGCTGCATTCTGGGTTGTGGCCGTAGTGACCTGCGATGTCAGTTCCTCATTGCGCTGGTTCACCTGGGCTATCTCTTCGCGCAATCCGGCGTTTTCTTTGCCGAGGCGCTGTATCTCTTCCAGATAGTGGCGGCAGATATTTTTCAGTGTAGCCACCTCCGACTCTAATTCCTTTATCCGCTGGCGGTTCTGCGAGTTGTTCTTTTTCTCCTTGTTCAGTTGGCTGAGAAGGTTTTCGATGCGTTGGCGTGCTTCGTTGTACTGAGATACTAGCGAATCGTTCTTCAGATAAATCTGCTGACCCTCGTAGGCTGAGAAGTCGGCATTTATCTGGTTGAATTCATTTGTCAGCGCCATTTGGTCATTGGCCAGACGGAGAGAATCGGCCACTGCTTCGGCGCGGCTTATCTCTTCTTCGTGCCGTGAATTGTTGGCTATGAGTATAACAGTCACGGCTACGAGTATGGCAACAACGCCTATGCCGCTGAACAATACGAT
>CAYVNJ010000035.1:0-18661 GCA_964452865.1 uncultured Sangeribacter sp.
ATTACATATTTGCGTGAGGCCTCTGCAACCCGTTGCTCGTTCTACCGAGATGGGCAATGCGAGAGCCTCAAGTAGTGAGAGCGAGCAACAGATAAGGCTCTCACGCTTTTTTTGTTTTCCGTTGGAGATTGTGAGCTATCCGACACAGCAACAAATCTATGTACATGAATTTAAAGCATTTCATTTTCTTAGCAGCAGTCTTTGCCTGTTTGTTATGTGCCTGTACATCTTCTGATGATGAACAGGATAACATCGTGTTTCCTCAAGACCAACCAACAACCGTCACTGTTGCGGCAAATCAAAACAGCGAACAGATACGTTTTACTGCAATGGCTTCCTGGTCTGCCTATACCTCTACACAATCACGCGATGTCAACGATGTTGAGTGGATACATCTCAATGATTCGCATGGCTCTGCAGGTGAGGCATATCTCAATTTCACGCTCGACTATAACAACACGGGCGAAAGCCGTACAGCTTATATCATCATAGTTAGCGGAGATGCGAAATTTGTAGTAACTGTCACGCAATCATCAGAAGACAATCCTGATATCCTTAATCCTATTAATGAGGGTATGATTGAAATTGAGGTGAAAAGATACAATGTGAACACCGGGGAAGGATTTTACCACGACGGCACCTACAATTATGAGTTACTATACGGCAATTCCCTCCCCGTAAAAATGATTTCCACATGGAGAGACGATATGGACTCTTACCCCGGCGCTCCAGACGACCATGATTCTTATTGCATCAATACCGAAACTACAAGATTTATGTGGGATGGAAATGATAGAACGGATGTAAAAAGTGTCAAAGTTGATATGCAGACACAAGCTACATATTACCCCTCGGAGCGAACAGAACTTGAAGATATCAGCGAGCATCATGCAGAGATTATAAACGGACACGCTATAAGTGGCTGGTATCAGTGGCCCAGAGAAGATATGAACAGAACTGAGTGGAACGCTGCATACGACTCAAACGGATTTCTCACAAGTTCAAAGAACAATGATGCTTCGCTTGAATGGAATACTTATTCGATGACATGGATTGGCGACAACCTTACTAAAATTGTTTGTGAGGGAAATGAGGGAGGTAAAATATCCATTACATACTCCGACCCTTCATTGCTTAATCTTCATAAGACATTTGACATCAACTGGGTACTTCCCCAGGAACTGGAATGTTATGATTTTGCTTCAGGTGACATCTCCAAGATTTTCGCTTCTATCGGTTTGATGGGTAAGCCCTCTAAGAACCTGATAACCGCCATTGAAGAATTTGACGGCAATACCACACGCTCATATCGCATGAATTATAGCAAGAACACCAAAGACGAGACCAGAGTGACGGTGATGCATTTTGTAAACGGTGTTCAAACATCATATAGCGATTGGACAATCAAATACACTAACATCAAATAATCAGACCAATGAAAAAGTTAATTTATCTATCCTCTCTGATATGCTCTATACTGATAGCTTCATGCTCCGGGACTTCATCAACGAAACTCAGTGAACTATGTGACATATATGCAGAAATAGCAGACAACAATGCCAAATCAATAGAAGCATTCCAAAAAGTATATTCCGCAGACCGTGCCGAGCAAGAGGAACTGCAGGCAAAAGCTGAAGCCATTGCCAAAGACGTAAATGCAAAAAACGAGAAACTTACCAATAAGGCCAAGGAACTGGGCGAGACTCTTCTGAAC
Organism: uncultured Sangeribacter sp.; assembly: GCA_964452865.1. Lineage (GTDB taxonomy): Bacteria > Bacteroidota > Bacteroidia > Bacteroidales > Muribaculaceae > Lepagella. The sequence continues at coordinate 1,715 of CAYVNJ010000035.1, forward strand.
TCCAAGATACCCTGTGAAGTCGGGAATGGTCTTTCTTTCAAAGTCGACCAGGCTATTTTTACAACTGTACAGGCTAATCCTAATTTGGCAAATATTGTTATAACCGCAATTCCTGATGGTGATTCAAGCGGTAAGCAGTACGTTCTGATGTTGGATAGCAATGGAGATGTATTGAATCGTACTGTGGGGCTCAGCTCAGATGGAAAAATCACCGTTAATTTCCGTATAACCACAGATAAAGGTTCAGGCATTGCAAGAGCATACGGAGCTGTACGGATGTTGAAATTCGTTACTGAAAGTGAATACAAAACCGGCAATGCTCCACAAGGAGAAACCGAGCAAAATACCACGGATAATAATGTTTACGAGAACGGTAATTCTGAACCTGAACCTACATATAATGGAAATGGAAGCATCTCATCGTCGGACGATGTTATTGTAGACGGCGTGACCATACGGAAAGGTGCTCCTCTTGCTGAAACTCTACGCAAGTTTAAGAAAATCACATGGGATTATAATGCAGACTTTGGCGTAACTGCCACCGTTGGTAATGTGTGGATTACCATTGATGATTCTGACTTAACTCCGAAAGGACACGGCATAATTAACGCCATTCCTTCAGATATGGAAAACGATATCACCTTTTCAGTTGACTACATAAAACCGACCGCAAAAATAACTCAGTTCGAGAGCCAATGAGAAAGTTTATAATCGCAATGATGCTGATAGTCTTTTGCATGATTAACGGTCAGGCTAAAGACTTAGCATTCTATGCTCCTGATGAAGATGTAAGCATATTTCTTAATAGCGACAACTCTATCGCACTTATAAAGCAAGTCGTCCGATTTCATAAATATAACTCCTGGTATGTTTACAGCGTTAAAACTGATGAGAACGGAGACATGAATCTTTACGGAGTTGCAGAAATAAAAGAAGCCTCTCCAAAGGATAACTTTGTAGATAAACAGACACCCGAAAATATTACTATCAGTGGATTAGCTACTGAGCATCCAAGAATTAGCGGCAAATTTACTTCATCCTTAACGGAGACTCCCGATGGTTGCAATGATAGACATTGGGAAATAGCCCGTTCTCTCGTTTTTCACAATGAAAACCGCGAATTGTTCTCTCCTGACTCTGTGGCTAATTTATCAACAAATGCGTCGGCACTTATTCAGAGCTACAGAGATATAATTTCAAGAGCACAAATGGACACAAGGAAGTTGAAAGCCACCCATGAACTTAAAACTAATAGGAGAAATGCATGGGGTGTGTTTCCGTTGCTCGTCCCTTTTCTGATTGGCATAGTTCTATATCAGCTTTATATTCGTAGGGAAAGTGAGCCCGTATTCTTGAAGTGGATAGCACTCAATGAAATTTTGGGATTGGGTTTAACAGTTGTTGCGCTCATGCATCTCAATACCTATTGGTGGCTGATTGTCTTGGCTGCCATTGCATTCTTAGGTATTCAGGTAACAAATCTTTTCGTGGTTTTGCATCTAAATTATACTGTAACTGGTAAGGTGCATCATAAGCTGCCGAAATGGCAGAGTATTGTATTCGCCTATATAGCTTTGGTTTGTAGTGCAGGTCTACTCAGTGGGGTGGTCATGTTCTTTATCCCGGATATAACAGCGTCAAAATCAATGGAGCTGATTGTGGGTTTAATTGTGGGAGCAGCTGTACTTGCCGGCATTTATTTCTGGTATAGAGGTTGCATAAAAAAGTATGTGCCCGAATTGAGTAACTGCACATTGGCAATAGCCGTTATACTGTTGTTTGGAGCAATGGCAATTCTTTCCTTAATAATCTTTATAGTCGCATTTGCCATACTCAAAGGGACAGGTAAGGCGTTTCTTAAAGAAAGTCTGTCTGCTCCGGATATTTCGCTCAAAAGAGCTTCCGACACAATGCACAGTTGCAGCAATTGTGGGCGCTTAGGCCATTTTTCATGTCCCAATTTCAAAGAAGAAGGTACACCTACAACCTGCAGTTCATGGATTCCTAATTAACGATACCAAGACGAAAGTTGCGGTATTACAGCGCGTTCGTGAACATAGCCAATGTCTCAGTCTTCGGTTTCAATCGCTAACTTATGCAAGAGGCTGTCTAACAATCAAATTTAGACAGCCTCGTAAACTATTGCAACCGATGTGTTAGAAGCGGACTCCGGCTGAAATTAACAGTTGATGCGTATCGAAATCTATCGTTGTCTTGGGAAGTACATCGCCCCGAGTATAGGCCGTCGAGGTAAATCCTTGCCATTTAGACTGGTCGTGCTTGTAGACGTAGGCTGCATCAACATAGAATTTCTTGTATTTATAGCCAAAGCCTGCCGACACGTAATTTGTCGTATTGTCCAATGTATACTCGGGCCGAGTGCCGGATGTGTAAACATCAACTCTTCCGTCCATGACGTCTTTTTTCACCGGAGAACTTACAAATGAATATCCTGCACGTACACTTAGAGCCGGAGTCACACGGAATTCTGCTCCAATTCTCATTTGCTGAGTGTTACGGTAATAGCTGCTTATGTCATGGTTTGTATAATAGAAACTATCATGATAGTCGCCCCAGGTATCTGTGTAACGTATACCTGTTGTCTTCTCCCAATTATAGTCTGCACTGACTATGAGTCTGTCGAAGAGTACCCCGGCAACACCCACATTTATTTTCCAGGGTGTACGGTAGTTATACTCATTATATGCATCATAACCGTTGTTGGTCTGCGCGCCACCGGTCGGAGGAGTCAGACCCAATATGTTGTAAGTGGTATTTGCATAATAATATTCGTTCATAGAATAATAAGTCGGTGTATGGAAGGCAAACCCTATACGCAACTCATGGATAGGTTTGATAATGAAACCTAATTTATAGTTAAACCCTGTACCGCTGACACTATAGTAGTTATACATATCCCAAGCTGCTGAAGGAGAATTGACACCTTGTGTACGTGCATTGCGAAGGTACTCACCATAAATCGATGTCTTTCTATAGCTAAGGTCAGTTATTGCGAAATCCATACCCCAGAACAGCACATCGGCTATATTCCCACCGAAAGTGAAGTCATATTGGTCAACTCCCCCGGATTCGGTAGCCTCCATATATGCTGTACCGTTTGTGCCGTCGGTCCACATTCCCGTCCATTCCGTTTCATCATCACTCACATTGTGCGGAGTAATAAGGTTGGACTGATAGGCAAGAACCGTGAGCCACGGGGCGGCTGCATAACCCATAGGATTGTATGGGTCATAGTCAATATCACTGCTCACCGCTCCTTCGGTCACACCATTATCGTACGCCACTCCTGCCATATAATTGGTCATTGACGTGCCGAGCGGTATGGAATTACCACGATATCTGCGTGAGAATGACGACACCTTGTTGTACGACAGTCCCCAGTTGAAATTCTTGAATACCGAACCGTTAAGATTGAACGACCCGACATAGCCGACATTGTTTAGATATGGTATCACATTGTCGCGTGTATTATTTTTGCCAGGTGTGTTTGAGTCAGAATGAAATACACTCATGTCGAAAGTAGCTCCTATTTCCGAACCCCGATATACTCCTATTCCGCCCGGATTATAAGTAATAGCCGAAAGGTCTGCACCTAAAGCCGAAAAAGCGCCACCCATTGACATGTATCGCGCCGTACCGCGCATATCGCCCCTCGACAGTGCATAACCGTCGGTTGCTCCTTGTGCCGATACAATTAGCGGCAGGAAACTTCCTACCGCCAATAGTGTTATTTTCTTTATCATCTATAAAGTATTATAAATTACATTGTTATCGTGTGTCATTCTTTATCGGCGAACACTGCCCGAACCACCACCTACGCGAGCACCACCAGAGGCTGTACCGCGTGTTGAGGCTCCCCCCATACTGCTGCGGGCACCACCGTTGTGCATTGTATTTCCGCTGCCGATAGAAGAATTGCTGCGAGAACCACCATTATTGTGTGTACCCATATACATGTTGCCATGCATATTTCGGTTGGTGTACGAATTATTATGCGCGCCTGAAGTATTGTTGCCCCATCCATTCAGGCCATTATAGCCATTGTGTTCGACACGGTTATTACCTCCGTTATTATGACCACTCCAAGTTGCTTGCGTCTCAGTACGTCGTATGTTGGCATTTGTTCTATAACCACCGGTAGAAGGGCGACCACCACCTGCATTTATTGTTGTTTCATGAAGGGCACTGTTAGACCGATAGCCCGAATATGAAGCAGCATGACGATTAATACTGTTTCGTCCGTCCACCTGAGGTAATCTATATGTTTTGTTGCCATGAGGATTATATGTTCCGTAGGTGTAATGCCGCGGATGAGAAGGCGACCAATAATCATAAACAGGAGACCACATCCACCAATAGGGATTGTAGGTGCTGAAACCATATCCACCGAAGACAGGGTTGTAAGCCCATGTATATGCACCCCAACCATATCCATAAGTCGGTGTCCAATAAACGGGCCACATAGAGGAATACCAGGCATTGCCATATGACGGCAACCAGTATGACGGCCAATTGTAGCTATATACGTCAAACACCGGCACACCGCTGTTTATCACTACATTGACATTCCCGTAAGAATTATTGATTACGTCGGCCAGCACATCGGCGTTGTCAACCACTATGGTCGGATTATAGTATTTCTGGATTTGTCCTGTATAGACAAAATCAGGTTCGGAAGCAACTTGTGCTCCGATTGTGTCTATAGCGAGCGCATTCGTTCCTCCGAATCCGCGCATGTTGTATTGGTCGACGGTAATGTCTGTACGTCCTGTCTCAACACCCGTAGTCAGATTGTCTACCTTGACCGCAGTCTTTTTCTCTTTTTTATTGGGATTATAGTAGATATCATCTTCCCACTGAGCCATTGCCATGGGAGCGCCTGCGATAATCAATCCAAGTAGTATTGATAAATGCCTCATAATTATAATATTTTGTTAATAATCTTACTATTATGACAATTACACGTATGTTTAGTTTAAGATTTATCTGATGATTATGTGCTTTGTCACGCGTAAAGTTACGAATTATTGTCAATAATCAGTGTTAAAAAATTATAAATTTAGAATTTAAGATAGAAATCGCCTCCCAGTACTTGATATTCAGCAGTAGGTGTAACTTTGTCATCCTCAAACAATACAAGGTGTGAAACCTCACTGTCCGTTTCCTTTCTGCTCCATTGCACCATAATGCGTTTCACCTCTGCTCCCGCGTGATGAGAAACAAATGCAATACGTCTGACATACAGCCCATAACCTTCGGCTTCGGCCATAAGCCTATCTTTATGTTCTGCTGGGAAAATCATGGCTATATCGCCTTCGGCAGACAAAAATTCTGCTGCATGGCTCAATAGTGAAGTAGGACTTAGACGACCGGCATGACGGGCAGACAATCGCAAATTGTTGCCCGCTTCAACCCCGTCTTGAAAAAATGGAGGATTGGACACTATCATGTCAAAGGGAGCTGCACTACGGGCATATTCTATCCAATCGGCGCAGTGCGCTGACAGGCGTTCTGACCATGGAGACCGGTGGAAATTCATCGATGCCTCATCGGCTGCCCCGGGGTCGTATTCTACTCCGAATATCTTCAATACCGCTGACCGTTGTGCCAAAATCAGCGATATCACTCCACAACCTGCGCCTGCGTCAAGAACATATCCTTCCGACGGCAACTGTGCCCACAGACCAATGAGAACACCGTCGACGCCAACCTTCATCGCACTCACCTCGTGAGCCACACTGAAATGCTTAAATCTAAAAAGCCGTTCTTTCATTCTCTATAACCGAATGATGATGAATATCCGTCATTATGATAAGGAACTCCTGCCGTCATCTGCGAGGCAAGACGAACTATAGGCTTTAGAGAGCCTCCGTTAATACTGTCAATGGCCGACATCAGTTTTTTCTGGTCGAAATTCTCATCTATACCGCTATCAGGTTCGAACAGCGATGGTTGATACACTTTGTCTGGGAATGTCTCGGACAACACGACTCCCCCTCGCTTATACCAACCCTCCGGACTATATATTTCCGTCAATCCCCTGACGGCTGTATCAGCTATTATATGTGCATCGGCGGTAGGTTTCTTCAGTCGGAGGTCTATCTGCGGTTTTAGTCGCGAACCTTCCTTAAATCGGTTGCTTCTCAAAAAAACGCTTACCATTCTGCACACCCCGCCCATATTGCGCAAACGGCGTGAACACTCCACAGCATAGATTGCTATGCGCGACCTTAGGTAGTCGAAATCATTCACATCGTGAGGAAATGTTCTCGTCTGACTTATTGATTGCTGCAGCGGCTCGTCTATATGTGTCAGCTCAATACAACTGCGTCCATGCAGTTCATACCATGATTTCTCTCCATTGACACCAAGTTTCTGACGTATCACTTCACGTGGAGCATCATAAAAACCGCCTATGGTGAAAACACCGTCGCAATATAGTCTGCGGGCAATACGCCGTCCTATTCCCCACAGCTCTTGAATAGGCATTTTCCCGAAATAAGGTTTTATTTCTCCTACACTGAAATAGCAGGTCACTCTCTGTCCTGCACTTTTACCTATGCCGGTGGATATCTTTGCCAAGGTCTTGGTCGGTGCAAGACCAACGGTCACAGGTATTCCTATCTCATGTCGGCATGCCTCAACTATCTCACCGGCAATGGCAGGTAAAACTCTATTGGGAATCCCTGAAAAATCAAGAAATGCCTCATCCACCGAATAATCAATGGTTTTAGGGGCATAACGACGTAATATTTCGTGCACACGCACACTAATGTCATGATACAGGATATGATTGCCCGAGACTGCAATCAGCTCTCCGCGTCTTATCAGGTCGCGAAGCTCGAAAGCCGGCTGAGCCATTCTGACACCAAGCCTCTTGGCTTCATTGCTTCGGGCAATAGCACATCCGTCATTATTGCTGAGCACCACGACGGCCTTACCCTCAAGCTCGGGATGAACGGTACGCTCGCACGACACAAAAAAGTTGTTACAGTCTGCCAATCCTGTCATCACTCCACTTTTTATTTCTGATGTACCTACCCTCAATCACCACATCGCCGCTATCGGTCAGCTGTCTGACAATTCTTCTGACATCCTCTTCCCTACCTGGTACTGCCACCAGCACATCCATGAGGTCAACACCGGCTTCAGATGTATTAATCTTATTCATCACCAGGGAATAGACCTCTGCCACAGATAGATGTCCCGCTGTCTTATCTTTATTTTTACGGTGGCGCTTATCACGACACACATCACATGTATTGCAATCTTCAGCATCTGTCTCACCGAAGTAAGCGAGCATCCTGCGCACACGGCAATTACCGCCGTTAAAAGCATAATCAACCACAGCTTCAACACGCTGGCTGAAAACTTCCCGGCGTTCATCGTAAGCATGACGCGGCAGATACATATATCTCGCCTCTTCTCGCGACGTAGTTACATGTACATAAGGCACACGCTTCCGGGGAATGTAGTGTATTATCTTTTCATGGCTCAGCATTATCAGAGCCCTACACACATCCTGATAGCTCAATCCGCACAACGAAGCAATCTGCTCTTCACTGATAAGCGCATACTCTGAAAAGAGGCCTGAATACATCCGCAACAAAGCTCCGAGAACCTGTTCCACGACACCATCCGTTATGCTTCTGTTATACAGGTCCTCGCGTGTGCAAGTCATAATGACGCGCGCCCTGACATCCGCCTCTTCAATATAATCAATATAGCCTGCTGAAGTCAATATCCTCAACGATGCCTTGACCATGGAGTCCTTGTAGTGAAAAACCTCGCAGAACTTGTCGATATTAAATTCACGAAATGTATCGTAACCTTCTCCAACAGCCACAGACAGAAAATTCATGAGCCGGGAATATAAAATAAGTATGTCTTCTTTCGGAGGGAAAGCTTCTCCCACCCGCCTACGCAGCCTGGCCTTATCTCTGTCGCAAACTATCATCACGGCATACGATGACAGACCGTCGCGACCGGCACGACCGGCTTCCTGATAGTAATCTTCAAGCGACGGCGGTATGTCGTAATGTACCACAAGTCTTACATCCGGCTTGTCAATACCCATACCGAAAGCATTGGTGGCTACCATGACACGATATTTACCCTGCATCCACGCCGTCTGGCGCTCTTCCTTATCCTTGAAGTCGAGGCCGGCATGATAATAAAGAGCGGGCATCCCTACCGAGGTAAGATACTTGGCTATATCGGATGCCCTGCGTCGGCTTCGGGTGTATATAATGGTACTTCCTGACGTTTTGGAGAGTATATGTTCCAGTTCATTTATTTTCTGATAGGTTTTTCTCACGACATAGCTTATGTTGGGGCGTGAGAAACTCATCACAAAACGTGCGGGATTTATCATCCCGAGACGTTGGCATATATCATCGGCCACACGTGGAGTTGCCGATGCTGTCAAAGCCAATACAGGAATACCTGGCAACAATTTTCGTAATTTGCCTATTTCGAGATATGCCGGTCTGAAATCATAACCCCACTGCGAGATGCAGTGAGCCTCATCCACCACTATGAGCGAGGGTTTAAGTAGAGAAAGCTCCCGCACGAAATTATCATTGCGTAATCTTTCGGGTGATACATAGATAAATTTACATCCCCCGCTTCGCAACAAATCCCATGTAGCCGAAATTTCGCGGTTGGTCATGGCCGCATGGAAAAACGAACTTTTTATCCTGCGTTTCCGGAGGTTGTCCACCTGGTCTTTCATCAACGATACAAGAGGAGTGACAACTACCGTCAATCCACCTAATGCCAGACCCGCTACTTGAAAAATAATCGATTTACCTCCACCTGTAGGCAACAGCGCAAGAGTGTCGCGTCCCGACAGTACGGCATGGATGGTTTCCGCCTGCAACGGACGAAAACTATCATACCCCCAGTAGTTTGTAAGTATTTCGTGAATTTGGTCTGACATGAGTTGTATTGCAAAAGCGAAATTACAAAAAAATCCTGACCTGAAGATTTGGACACCATGAAATTTTTCGTACATTTGCAGTCTGAGACAGGGGTGCGCATCCTACGCGCTGAGATTATACCCTTTTACCTGATGCGGATAATGCCGCCGTAGGGACGTCTGATACTCAAGACATCAACCTGATTTGCCACTATTCCTGTCCGACAAAAGATTATGCAGGAGTTGGCATCTTCAATAATACATAAGGAACATCGAACGCCGGTCATGCTCACCATAGCCGCTTCTGATTCATGTGGAGGAGCAGGTATACAGGCAGACATAAAGACCGCGACATCACTCGGTGTCTATGCTGCATCAGCACTTACAGCCGTCACTGTTCAGGACACACTGCATGTCTACGATGTGGTACCGCTCGCACCAGAGACTATATACCGACAAATCAAGGTAGTATGCGACGACATTAATCCTCAGGCCATAAAAATCGGACTCATACCCGACAGAGCATGCGCCGAAGCGGTGGCCTCCGCTATCACGGACACTAACTGCCACAACATCGTCCTCGACCCGGTGGCAGTTGCATCTACCGGCGACAATCTTGCCCGTAAAGGCGACTTCAACCTCGAGGTCCTCGCATCTACTCTTTTTCATTTATGCGACTTGATAACACCAAATTATCCGGAAATGCGCGGGTTACTCGGCCACGACTTCAAAAATCCACACGCAGCTTGTCGTGAATTTCTCGAACGTTTCGGAGCAGATGCTGTATGCCTCAAAGGAGGGCACTCAAAAGATACTGACGTCACTGACCTATTCATATCTTCTACGGGAGATGAAATCGAGATTACAAAACCTCGGATTAACGCTTTCGGCTCACACGGTACAGGATGCACTTTCTCATCGGCTGCAGCCTCATTCCTCGCACTTGGATTTTCTCTTTCCGCTTCCGTACGGCTTGCGTCACGTTTCACCTCATCTCTTATTGAAGCAGGACGAAACAACTCAATAGGACATGGTTCAGGCTGCATGTCATTTCACATAAACCATTTTAACATATCAGATCATATATGACAATAATAGTAAACGACGAACAGTATACAACCGATTCCGAACAACTTACAATTGCGGAATTGCTTGACAAGAAAGGTATATCTACCAAAGGAACAGCCGTAGCGCTCAACGGCAAAATAGCCATGCGCAAGGACTGGGAAACACACAATCTTAAACCAGGCGACTCATTAGTCATTATCAATGCAGCCTACGGCGGCTAACCTGACAAAGAAGATGACACAATCATCGACACACTTCACGACAATAGTAATCACCTCACCGGAATTTCTTCCTGAAGAGGCCTCTTATATATTACGCTTACTTGAAAGTGAAGCGGCCGATTTTGTCGACATACGCAAACCCAGAGCACCTGATGACGCGATAGCTACACTCATCAATGATATACCGGAGGTCTTTCACCACCGTCTGCGCTTGCACGACGCATTCTCAATAGGCCACCAACTCGGCATCTCGGCCTATCAATTGAACCGGCGGCACACAACAGCACCGCAAAATGCAACATCCGTAACCAGAAGTTGCCATTCACTCAACGAATACAGCGATAAGTACGACTACATAACTCTATCGCCTATCTTCCAATCAATCAGCAAGAAAGATTACACTTCACCATTTAATCTCGAAAAACTTGCTATCGAATTACCTGGCAAACGTGTTATAGCTTTAGGAGGTATTACTCCGGCACACTTCAGTCGGATTGCCGATGCGGGATTTATCGGAGCTGCCATGCTCGGTTACGTATGGTCTGATATTTCTGACCAATGTTTAGAACAGAGAATTCAGGAAATAACCTCCGCTAAAAACAGAATTAACAATAAAACTACATAAAATATGCTTCAGTACATAACAAACGAAAATGCTCCTCGCAGCATTGAAGACCAGGTAAAGGCGGTTCTCGAAGGTGGATGCCGTTGGATTCAGATACGGATGAAAAAAGCGTCCGACGAAGAAATTGAGGCCACCGTGGCAAAGGTTCTGCCCGCTATCCGCGAAAAAGACGCCGTAGTAATCCTCGACGACCGTGTCGAACTTGCCAAGAAACTTGAGCTTGACGGTGTACATATCGGACGTGGCGACATGACACCTTCGCAGGCCAGAGTAATTCTTGGAGCATCTCCGATTATAGGGGTGACCGCCAATACTATCGACGATATACAGCTTGTCCGTGCTCTGGATATAGATTACATAGGGCTCGGGCCATTTCGTCATACAGAAACAAAAGAGAACCTCGCTCCTCTTCTCGGACTTGAAGGCTACCGCAATATCATGTCGGAAGTACAGTCTGCCGAAATAGAAAAACCTGTCGTAGCAATAGGTGGTATAAAAGCAGATGACGTAGAGGCTTTGCTTGAAACAGGAGTAAACGGAATTGCGGTCAGCGGAGCGATTGCTTTTGCTGATGACATGGTAGAAGCTACACGAAAATTTATCGAACTTACGAAATAATCTGAAAATGACTGACATATTGACCATCGGAGGCCGCGACTTCAAATCGCGCCTATTCGTAGGGACTGGCAAGTTCGCTTCTCCCGACATTATGCTTGACGCCATTAAAGCCTCTGGTTCAGAAATGATTACAGTGGCCATGAAACGCGTCAACATGATGAATGAAGCCACCGACGACATGCTCACCCACATCAACCGCGAACATGTCCAGCTTCTACCTAACACATCAGGAGTACGCGATGCTGAAGAAGCCGTTTTAGCCGCACAGATGAGTCGGGAAATATTCGGAACTGACTTCATCAAACTTGAAATACATCCCGACCCAAAATATCTTATGCCTGACCCTGTTGAAACACTGAAGGCTACAGAAATTCTTGCTGCCGAAGGTTTCACAGTACTACCCTACATACAGGCTGACCCCGTATTGTGCAAACGCCTTGAAGAAGTTGGCTCGGCAGCGGTAATGCCTCTGGCTGCACCTATAGGCACAAATAAAGGTCTGCGAACCCGCGACATGCTTGAAATAATAATAGAACAATCAAATGTACCGGTCATCATAGATGCAGGCCTCGGCGCACCTTCGCATGCTGCGGAGGCTATGGAAATGGGTGCTGATGCAGTTTTGGTGAATACCGCAATAGCTGTTGCAGGCAATCCTGTCGAAATGGCGATTGCTTTCAGGCTGGCAACCGAAGCCGGACGAATGGCATTTCTCGCAGGAACGGCAGCCACATTGCAGTATGCCGAAGCATCAAGCCCCCTGACATCTTTCCTTCAACAATAAAAAACTAATATCTGACAGACAACATGAAAATAGCCAATATCGACGTATCATCCTACCCTCATTCTGAGAAAATATATAAGCCAGGCAAGATATTTCCCGACTTGAGGGTTGCCATGCGACAAATCAACCTTTATCCCACCGTCAAAATCGAAAATGGCAGACGGGTGGAATATCCAAATGAACCTGTAGTAGTTTATGACACAAGCGGTCCGTATACCGACCCTTCTTTCACATACGATGTCAATCAGGGTTTGCCACGCACTCGCACATCATGGGTCGAGAAACGTGGTGACACTGTGGAATGCGAAGGAATATCAAGCGAATACGGACGTATGCGTCTGGCCGACAAGAGTCTTGATTCAATTCGTTTCCCTAAGCAATACAAACCGCGCCGTGCTGCCGAGGGACGGAGGGTAACCCAGATGCATTATGCTAAACAAGGCATCATCACACCGGAAATGGAGTATGTCGCTATCCGTGAAAACCTCGATAATGAGCGTCTCGGCATAAAGACGTACATCACACCGGAATTCGTACGTGCCGAAGTAGCGGCAGGCCGAGCCGTCATTGCAGCAAATATCAATCATCCCGAAGCTGAACCGATGATTATCGGCAAAGCATTCGCCGTAAAACTCAATACAAATATAGGCAACTCCGCCCTATCCTCGGGAATTGAAGAAGAAGTGGCAAAGGCCGTATGGAGCTGCTACTGGGGTGGTGATACACTTATGGACCTTTCTACAGGTGACAATATCCATGAAACACGCGAATGGATTATCCGTAATTGCCCTGTACCGGTTGGCACTGTGCCCATTTATCAGGCTCTTGAAAAAGTAAACGGCGACGTCCGCAAACTTACATGGGAAATTTACCGCGACACTCTCATCGAACAGTGCGAACAGGGTGTCGACTATTTCACCATCCATGCCGGTGTACTTCGCGCTCACGCACCACTGGTTGCCAAACGACTGACCGGCTGTGTATCGCGAGGAGGCTCAATAATGTCGCAATGGTGCGTTCTCCACAATGAAGAGAGCTTCCTGTATACCCACTTCGACGAAATATGCGAAATACTCAATAAATACGATGTCGCAGTTTCGCTCGGCGACGGTATGCGCCCCGGCTCGACTCATGATGCAAATGACGAAGCTCAGTTCCTTGAGCTTGACATATTGGGCGAACTGGCGGCAAAAGCCTGGGAGCATGATGTACAGGTGCTGATTGAAGGGCCTGGTCATGTGCCTATGCAAAAAATAAAAGAGAACATGGAACGACAGGAGCTCGCATGCCATGGAGCGCCTTTCTATACACTCGGACCTCTTACCACCGACATAGCCCCTGGATATGACCATATAACATCAGCCATTGGCGCTGCCAATATAGGCTGGTACGGGACTGCCATGATTTGCTACGTGACACCGAAGGAACATCTGTCGCTCCCCAATCTCGAAGATGTGCGCGAGGGTGTGATTGCCTACAAAATAGCGGCACATGCAGCAGACCTTGCAAAAGGCTTTCCAGGCGCAACTGTACGCGACGACGCTTTGAGCAAAGCCCGTTACGACTTCCGTTGGAAAGACCAGTTCAATCTGTCTCTCGACCCGGCTCGTGCCAAACAGTACTACTTGGAATCAAGACGTGATGCACCCGACGCAGACGACCGATTCTGTACTATGTGCGGTCCTAACTTCTGCGCCATGCGTATCTCACAGAACATTTCGGAGGCTTGCAATGAAAAGTAACGGTCAATCAGAAAACCCGTTCGGCAGCGGTTTTGCCGACATCATTGACCAATACAATTGGGATGATACCACTCGGGCCATCATGGCAACCACAGAAGCAGATGTGGATGCCGTGTTGGCTCGTGCCGAGCGCAACATCAAGCCCCTCACTCCCGAGGATTTCATGGCTCTCATATCGCCGGCGGCCGCTTCGCGAATTGAGAGAATGGCTCGTCTGAGCCGACGTTTCACGCAAGAGCGCTTCGGTCGCACCATTTCTCTTTACATACCAATGTATGTTTCCAACGCGTGTACAAATAAATGCGTCTATTGCGGCTTTAATCATGACAACGACCTGAAACGCACTATTCTTACTCTCGACCAGGTCAAAGCCGAATGTGAGGCAATCAAGAGACTTGCTCCATTTGACAATCTGCTCATAGTGGCCGGGGAGTATCCCTCACTGTGCGGAGTGGAATACCTCGAAAAGGTGTTAGGCGTTTGCCGTCCTTACTTCAATAACCTCACCATCGAGGTACAGCCGATGAAAACGGAGTACTACGAACGCCTTACTCACGCGGGACTGAATGGAGTAGTCTGTTTTCAGGAAACGTACCACCGCGAGGCTTATAAGAAATATCACCCCCGGGGTATGAAGTCCCACTTCGAATGGCGTCTCAACGGATTCGACCGCATGGGCACGGCAGGGGTACATAAAATAGGCATGGGAGTACTCATCGGACTCGAAGACTGGCGTACTGATGTAGCCATGATGGCCCGGCATCTGCGTTATCTCGAACGCAAATACTGGCGAACAAGATACAGCGTCAACTTCCCTCGTATGCGACCTTCGGAGAGCGGCTATCAGCCAAATGTGGTTATGTCAGACACTGAACTGGCGCAACTCTCATTCGCATTCCGCATCTTCGACCACGATGTCGACATTTCATTCTCCACCCGCGAGTACCCCTCGTTCCGAGACAACATGATGACTCTTGGTGTAACCTCCATGAGCGCGGGAAGTAAAACCGAACCTGGAGGGTATGTCTCGACACCCGAAGCTCTCGAGCAGTTTGAAGTATCGGACGAGCGCACGCCTCACGAAGTTGAGGAGGCTATACGCCGTGCGGGGTATGACCCGGTGTGGAAAGATTGGGACGCAATATTCGACAGATGAACCAATAGCCTATCCGGTGCGTTGATAAGGTAGATAAACACCTTAAAAATTATTTAGCTATGAAATTTGAGCAACCACGTCTTCCTTATGCACCGGACGCATTGGCGCCCGTTATAAGCCAACAAACTGTCGAATATCACTACGGACGTCACGAAAAAACGTACATTGACAATCTGAACAAGCTTGTTGTAGATACGGCATTTGAGAATACTCCAATTGAGGAAATTATAAAAACATCTGATGGTGCATTATTCAACAATGCATCGCAGGCATGGAATCATATATTCTATTTTTTCCAGTTCTCACCCGACGGTCAGAAAGCTCCAGGAGGCCGTCTGCTCGAACAGATTGAAAATCAGTTCGGCAGCCTGGATGAATTCAAGGCTCAGGTTGAAGATGCAGGAGTGAAACTGTTTGGTTCAGGCTGGGTTTGGGTATCGGCCGACAATTCAGGCAAACTGTTCATATCACAAGGGCCTAATGCCGGCAACCCTATGACCGAAGGTTTGAAACCTATTCTGACATTTGATGTATGGGAACACGCCTACTACCTTGACTACCAGAATCGTCGTGCAGAACATCTGCATAAACTGTGGGATATAGTAGACTGGAACGTTATCGAACAACGCTACGAATAATAAAGCTCTATAATAAAAAACTATGGCTCGACCTTTAACATAATAAGGTCGAGCCTATTTTGTATGCACATACGTAGCTGAAATCCGCTATCCGGATTTATAATGCGCTTCTCAACTCCTTTACAGCGAAGTTGTTTGCACCCCGATGTTCCTTAACGAAAAGAACGCCTCCGGCTACTTCTTTCAACAGATTTTTCACTCTATCTCAACATATGTTGAGAATTATTTGCGAAATATTTTATAATTTTGGAGTCTAATAACAAATAAATCACTATGATAAATAAAATATTCCAACTACTTGCAGTTGGCATTTTCGCGTTTTTCTCCGCAGACGCATTCGGCCAGTGTGAAGTCCTAATCAGAGACTTCTATATTACATATATGCAAAATGCTGAAAAAAGCGAAACCTCAAATATTGAGCTCATGAAAAATCATATGTCACCGGAACTCATCGCCAAAGTCGCAGAATACACCGCTAAATATGATACCGACGCTATGATTCATGCGCAAGATGTTTCAAAATACGGCATAAAGTCACTCATAGTTGAGCCTTTGGGGTCAGAGGACCGCTATATGGTTAAATACAAATGGTCACCTGAAAGTGAATATACATTTATCGTGGTGCAAGCAGTCAAAGAAGATGGTAAACTCCAATTCAAGGATATATTCCCAATTGGTACAGACATTGAGGATAAGAGCTATATTAAACGCCAATAACATAAATAGATACCTGTCTTTTCCGCATAGTGGGCTTTACCGTACTTTCGCAGTGCGTTAAAGCCCATTTTTTATGCAGACAATCACGATTAACTTTATCGTGCCCGAAAGTTGGCACGAACTCTTCGATAAACAGCTTCGCCCGAAAGTATACCGAATTCTTCCAACCTATCGACGCCGCCAACGACGGCAACCTGCTCGGCAATCCCTCCCTTAATGTCGAAGCGGCTATGTACCCTCAAATTTGTGCACTCACTAAGGGGGATGTTACTTTCGTTATGCGCCAGGCAGCCGAAAATATGTACACTCTCACAAGCATTTAACACATATGGTCAGTTTGTTGATTACGGCACCGGGCGCAACACTCCGCGAGGAAACTTCAGCGATCTCGGCAAAGCCAACGGCCGCAAACGCAAGCGTTGGTTCTCGCGCAAGTA
>CAYVNJ010000036.1:0-17690 GCA_964452865.1 uncultured Sangeribacter sp.
TCGTGGCGAGAATCCTTTCCTTTGGGTTACAGGTCCCCATACCGTGCTTCCTACTGCTGCCACAAATACAGGAACTTATACAGCCCCTTATTACTCAGAAGGCATGAAAAGCATGGTTGACGCCATCCCCGTCCGCTGCAAAAAAAGATAATGGTGACGATTTTAGAGGTTGAAATAGAAAGTACCTGTAGAGAGGACTACGTAAAAATCGTATGTGTTTCCTCGCATTACATATGATGTGTTGACGGCATTGTCGCTGAGTCCTGAATCCCATTCCTGAGTCCATGGATTCCATGCCGATAAAACTGTGGCGTTGTATTGAATACCGTTGTAATTGTAATTAACCACAAGTGGGATTGTACGCCATACTCCCATAGCATCGTATCCAGCTCCCATTACGGTGATAGTACCTGAGTTTTGCCAACCCGGATTTCCGGGATTTATGATGCCTGCAGGAACGTATGACGGTGGTCCCGGAGGATAATTACCCGGCATCCATGGCCCCGGAGTACTGAAAGACGGTCGCATCCCGGAAGGACGACCCGGTGCGGGCATACTGCTTCCGGTAGGCATGCCTGGTGCCATAAGACTATTTTGTGCCGGAAGAGTAGCTATGCCACCTGTAAGGAATGATAGAATCAGTAATAATTTTTTCATAGTATTTTTCATAGTATAAGGTGGAACAGAGAAAAGTTACAGATATGTTCCTGTCTATATAACAATTAAACGGTGGATAAGATTAAACTATCCACCGTTTAATTATTAATGAATTTGCGAATTATTCCATTTCCGAGCCGTAGCCACTGCCGTCCATTGGTTCAGCTGATGTATTGCGACGTTTGGAATTGTCCTTCATATTACCGAATGAGTATTTTATTGTGAAGCGTACGGATGTTGCGCCGCGGCGATTTACTGAGTGCAGGGTGAAGTTGTCGCCATATGTCACGGAGCGCCATTTCCGTGAGTCGAACACATCGCGGCAGTTGACTGAGAACGACCAATTGCCGAGCGTCTTACGTAGTCCTGCGTCGACATTCCAATTAGGAAGCATCTTGCCCTGAGCTGTCAATTTTTCTGAATTGTATCTGCCAGTCACCTGGAATGAAATGCCCCACGGCAGACGAACCGATGCCATGCAGCTTGCATTCCATGCAAATTCGTTGCGTCCTTTGCCGCTGATTGGGATAAGAGTGCCTTCGTGATTGAACTCTTTGTTCCATGAGCTCACGTGGTCATTGAACAGGTTTACTGTTGTAGTCAGATTCAGGACATTGCTGAAGAGATTGTTCTTTGCCACAATCTCACAACCGGAATTGACGTTTTTGCTGACGTTGGCATTTGTTGTATACATGATATTGTCATACAGATAGCTGATGCGCTCCATGCAGTCTGACGTTGTCCTGATATAGCCTGAGAAACTTATCATGTGGTTTTCCCAATTCTTGATATAGTTGAGTTCGTAGGCATTTGAATACTGCGGCTGCAATTCGGGATTACCATATTGTATGTTGGTAGGGTTCTTGATGTCGCGGAATGAATTCAGCTGGCCTCCCCACGGACGACGTATGCGTCGTGTGTAGTTGACCTGCAGTTCGTTGTCCATCGGTAATGAGTAGGACAGGAAGACAGAAGGGAACAGAGAGAATTTATTTTTCTTGAATGGTTCGACGTCAGCCTTTGTCTCCCCGTATGCAAGGGAGCGTGCTGATGTCTGCCAGGCTTCTCCCCGGAGACCCGCTGAGAAACTGAAGTCTTTTACTTTGCCTCCAAGCGTGAAATACAGTGCAGATATATTATTGTCGTAGATGAAGCGATTGTAGAGCTGCTTGTCCAAATCCATAGTGGGCTGGGTAATACCGGAGTAGGTTGTAACGGGAGAGTTTTCATGCGAATAGTTGCCATTGAAACCCGCTTCAAGTTTAAGCCATTGGGCAAGAGTCTGTACATAGTCTATTTTAGTTTCCCATGAACCGGTATTGATATCGCGCTCCTGACTGCGCCAGAGGTCGTCGACTTCAGGGTATCCGTCGGGCCATGTTTCTTGTTCATGATATAAATCTGTGCCCGGACCTCCCCAGTGGTTATAAGCAGCTGATACATCGAGGGTGTGGTCAGCACTCCACTCATGCCGATAGCTGAATTCACCGTGTGCGCCTCTCATGTCGTTGCGGCTTCTCGAATACTGGTTGTCGGTAAGCCAATGATTGAGCAACGAAGATGAATAGAGAGATGAGCCATGACTCCAGCTATGCCCGAACATGCCGAAACCGCTCAATGAGAATGCGTCTTTGTCGGTCATGTGGTATGTGGCTCCCGCACGCAAGAAAAGATTGTTGCCATGTCGTTTTGTAGAGCCATTTGAGTTAAGGAATGTACCGTCAGTATATTCCCGTTCGGAAGAATTGCGGCTTTTGTTATGGCGCATGCGGAAGCCAACCGAAGCATAAGTATCCCATTTGCCTGCGTTGTAATTGATGCTGACATTGGCATTTCCACCACCACGGGTGTTTGCTCCTATTTCAGCGCTTCCGAAGTATCCTGCACGACGGTCTTTTTTCAGCACGATATTAATGATGCCGGCTGTACCTTCGGGGTTATATTTTGCCGAAGGATTGGTGATGACTTCTATACGCTCGATAGTTTCGGCGGGCAACTGTTCAAGAATTTGAGCGCGGTTGTCGGCCGTAAGTCCTGATTCTTTACCGTTAATCCATACAGTCACGGAGGAATTGCCCCGGAGAGATACCTCTCCGTCCTGGTCTACCTCTACCGACGGAATTGATTCGAGCAACTCGGAAGCGGATGCACCCGATGAAGCGATATTGGCATCGACGTTGAATACTTTTTTGTCCAGCTCAAAGCGCATTTGCGAACGGACGCCTGTGACTACAACTTCTTTGAGCAGTTTGGCATCGTCTGCCAGACGTATGTCGGCGAGGTTGATATTAGCACCCGAAACCTTGACTGCGCGTTCCACCGGTACAGAACCTATGTTTGATACCCTTACTATGTAAGTACCGTCTGGCACACCGGTCAGAGTAAATACACCTGCTTCGTCAGTAGTTCCGCCGATAGCAAGTGGCTTACCTTGCGAATCAAGTAGTTGGACAGTTGCGAAATCAAGCGGTGCTCCAGTCTGTTTATTAAAAACTTTTCCAGTAATGTCGCCGGAGGCAAATGCATTGACTGCCGCAGCCGAAAGCATCGAGGCAAAAGCGGCTTGTCTTAATTTATACTTCATTTAATATATGAGGTTTCGATAATCAAAAATGAGTGGTCTGCATATTCTGACCACTCATTTCCGTAAAAGTTTAACAGTTCTTCAGACAGTTTCTGCCATTCTTAAATCTCCACCATAGGCCAGCCGACGGTAGTAATGGAGATAGGCTGTATACATATAGGGCTCGAGCCAGAGGTCGCCGATACCACCTGTGAGGACAGCCAATAACATCCATCCTATGAATCGCAGGTTGAGGCAGAAAAACTCCCATTTATGCCCCTTCATCATTTCCCAACTCATCTTCAGTGCTTCTACACCTGTAATACCTGGACGCTCTACCATGATAAAGAAGGTCATTGATAATCCCAGTGCAGCTATAATTCCCGGTACTATGAGAAGTATAGTTCCGACGATTATTATCAGCGTGTACAGAAGTCCTGCCACCATTGTCTCTACAAAATTGTTAAAGCCTTTGAACAGCAGACTGAAGTCCTGTACTTTGTTGTCGTTCTGCGCACGAAGATATGCTATGTAGCCGTATGTAAGGGGACCATACAGAAGCAATACTCCGAGGAAAGTGTAAGAAGCCGCTCCTATTATCACCATATATACCAGTGTTGCAACAGCAGCCATAAGCCAACCACCGGATAAACCGGCTTTTGCAGCCCTCATACACTGAACATTGGGGCTGATGGTGTTTAAGTTATCATTCATAATGGTTTGAAATTGAGTTGTAAACTGTTTATATAACAAATATGTAGGCAAAAAAGATGACTTAGGTTTTAACAAATGAATTTATTTAGTTAAATTCGCTCCCAAAATAACCCAACCTAAACATCAATGAAAGAAACAGAAGAACAGTTGACCGACACCGGGCTTCCTGAAAACGCTTTCCGTGAACTTGCGGCAGACGAAGAGTATAAGCCTGTGTTGCACCCGGCTCATGACCAGGCCGAGGTGACTCCTTATTCAGTGATTACGGGTCTGATTATGGCCATTATCTTCAGTGCGGCCGCCGCTTACCTTGGTCTAAAGGTAGGGCAGGTGTTTGAAGCTGCAATTCCTATAGCGATTATTGCCGTAGGTCTCTCAAACGGTCTTGGCAAGAAAAATCCGTTAGGACAGAACGTCATTATTCAGAGTATCGGAGCATGCTCGGGTGTGATTGTGGCAGGCGCTATCTTTACGCTTCCGGCTCTCTACATCCTTCAGGCCAAGTATCCCGACATAGTTGTGAACTTCTATCAGATATTCCTCAGTTCGCTGCTCGGTGGTGTCCTTGGTATTCTTTTCTTCATACCTTTCCGCCGCTACTTCGTTAAAGACATGCACGGCAAATATCCTTTCCCAGAGGCTACTGCTACCACTCAGGTGCTCATCAGCGCTCAGGCTAAAGGCTCTGAGGGCCAAGCCAAAACGCTGATTATGGCTTCTCTAATCGGTGGTATCTATGACTATTGTGTAGCTACCTTCGGATGGTGGGCTGAGACAGTGACCTCTACTGCATCATCATGGGGCGCAGCCATTGCAGAGAAAGCTAAAGTGGTTGTCAGCTTCAATACAAGTGCGGCGCTGCTCGGGCTTGGCTATATAGTAGGTTTGAAATATGCCTTTGTCATCTTTGCGGGCTCAATCTTCGTATGGTGGATAATCATACCTGTCATCGGTACATACGGTGCACCGGAACTTGCCGCCATGGCACCCGACACTATTTTCAAGGATTATGCGCGTCTTATCGGCATAGGCGGTATAGCAATGGCCGGTGTGATAGGTATTGTCAAATCATGGCCTATCATTACTCAAGCCATTGGTCTTGCCGGTCGTGAACTGAAAGGCAAATCGTCTGCTGTCAAGGAAGTCCGTTGGCAGACAGACATATCGATGAAGCACATCATATTCTTCATCTCGATAGCACTTGTGGCTGTATTGCTTTTCTTCTGGCTCGGTGTTATCGATACGTTCTGGCAGGCTGCAGTGGCTTGGCTTGTTGTTACACTCATAGCTTTCCTCTTCACTACAGTAGCCGCCAATGCAATTGCCATTGTGGGTTCCAACCCTGTTTCGGGTATGACCCTTATGACTTTGATTATCGCTTCTGCCATATTTGTGGGCATCGGGTTGAGCGGTCCTTCGGGCATCGTAGCTTCTATGGTAATCGGTGGTGTCGTATGTACAGCACTTTCTATGGCAGGAGGTTTTGTTACTGACCTTAAGATTGGTTACTGGCTTGGTTCCACTCCTAAAAAACAGGAGACCTGGAAGTTCCTTGGTACTCTTGTTTCGGCAGCTACAGTGGGCGGTGTAATCCTCGTGCTCAACAAGGTTTACGGTTTCTCCGGTCCGGATGCTCTTGTCGCACCTCAGGCTAATGCAATGGCGAAGGTGATAGAACCTCTTATGATGGGTGGCGACACTCCATGGATTTTATATATGGTCGGTGCTATCCTGGCGCTTATCCTTAACTGGCTCGGTGTACCTGCACTGGCGTTCTGTCTCGGTATGTTCATTCCCCTGTCTCTGAATACTCCTATGCTTATTGGTGGAGCAGTCGCATATTTTGTCAGCAACAGTTCTAAAGACAGTGCCGTCAACGACCGTCGCCGCGACCGCGGTACTCTTATATCTTCAGGCCTTATAGCCGGTGGTGCTCTGTTTGGTGTATTTGCCGCTATCACACGTTTTGCCGGATATAACTATGAAAATCCTCTCGCGCCTGAGATGACACAAGTGCTGGGTTGTGTGGCATATCTGCTCTTGATATGCTACGTTGTATGGGACTCACGTCGTGTAAAAAACCTGAAGTAAGAAACAATTGAATAATCTATATCGCGCGCCATGACAACAAATTGTCTGTGGCGCGCGTTATTAATACACAGGTTATGTTCCGGCCGGGCGTTGCCGGAGTGAAATAATATTTTAAGGTAATGAAGAAAAGCGCTTTACAACGAATGAGGGCTATCTATCAGCCCAAGCTTCCACGTGCATTGCAGGGCAATGTCACAATTTCACATGGAGAACCTACCCAATCAGCCGGCAATCAGGAGGAAATCCGTACTCTCTTCCCGAATACATATGGAATGCCGGTAGTCAAATGTGTTCCCGACAATAGTCCCGTAAGAGTTGAAGAACCATTCAATGTAGGAATTATTTTATCCGGAGGTCAAGCTCCCGGAGGACATAATGTCGTAAGTGGTATTTTCGATGGTATAAAAGCGCTAAACCGAGAGTCCCGACTCTATGGTTTCCTTATGGGTCCTTCAGGTTTCGTCAGTCATCAATACATGGAACTGACGGCAGGAATTATCAAGGAGTTCCGCAATACGGGAGGTTTCGATATCATTGGTTCGGGCAGAACAAAACTTGAGACGCCTGAGCAGTTTGATGCAGGACTGCAGATAATCGAGGAACTCAATCTTAAGGCTCTTGTAATAATAGGAGGGGATGATTCGAATACCAATGCCGCTGTACTTGCGGAATATTATAAGGCAAAAGGTGTTGATGTCCAGGTTATCGGTGTACCGAAAACCATTGACGGAGACCTCAAGAATGAGCTGATAGAATGTTCGTTCGGTTTTGACACTGCATGTAAGGTATATTCTGAATTGATTGGCAACATCCAAAGAGACTGTAACTCTTCCAAGAAGTATTGGCATTTCATCAAACTCATGGGTCGCTCGGCATCGCACATCGCACTTGAGTGTGCGCTTGAAACTCAGCCGAATGTATGCCTCATAAGCGAAGAAATCCTTGCCAAACGAATGACGCTTGACAATATAGTCAGCTATGTGTCTTATGTTGTCAGTGAGAGAGCTAAGCTGGGTTGGAATTTCGGAACAGTGCTTATTCCCGAGGGTGTGATTGAATTCATTCCTTCGATGAAAAATCTTATATCAGAACTTAATGAAGTATTGGCAGCCAACGCGGACCAACTTGCTGAAATCAATGATGACTACGACCGCCTTGTAGCAATTCACAGTCATCTCACTCCCGTAAATGCAGAGTTGTTCAAGAGTCTTCCAAAGAATATTGCTCTTCAGCTCAGTCTCGAACGTGACTCTCATGGCAATGTTCAGGTGTCTCTTATTGAGACTGAGAAGCTAATCAGCGAAATGGTGGAGAAGCGTCTTGAAGAGATGAAAGAGCAGGGGTTATATGTAGGTAAGTTTGCCACACAACATCATTTCTTTGGATATGAGGGACGCTGTGCCGACCCTTCTAACTTCGATGCCGACTATACCTATGCGTTAGGTTATAACGCAGCCATGCTGATACATGCCGGATTGACAGGATATATGTCTTGCGTACGAAATCTTACGGAGCACACC
This sequence comes from uncultured Sangeribacter sp., assembly GCA_964452865.1. GTDB lineage: Bacteria > Bacteroidota > Bacteroidia > Bacteroidales > Muribaculaceae > Lepagella. The sequence goes on from CAYVNJ010000036.1 coordinate 7,546, forward strand.
GAAGACTGGGAACCCTGTGGAGTGCCTATCACTATGCTCATGAACATGGAGCGCCGCAACGGCAAGATGAAACCAGTCATCAAGAAGGCTTTGGTCAATTTGAACGGGCGTCCTTATTTGAAATTCGCATCGCAGCGTGAAACGTGTGCTCTTAACACTCTATACCAATACCCTGGGCCGATTCAATACTTCGGACCGCCGGAGGTATGCGACCGACCGTCGTTCACACTATTGCTTGAACACGATAAGTCAATCTACAAATACTGATACTATAACCACACAGCCAAATAACAAAGAGTGTTAGTTGGCTGTTGGTTTTTTATTTGGATAGATGCCCTTCGGGAAAGATTTTGCTTGCAAGTTCTGGATGTACCGCCTTTACTGTTGTGACAAATGCTGAATCAAAGGCGGCTGCCGATTGCATGCGTCCCTGCATTACAAGTTCGCTTTGTTTCGCCCTTGCTTCGAGTATATAATTTTGTAATTCTACAGTATCTTTCCACTTACGGTTGACAAGATGACGCGCCTCGTCACGTCCCATCATCATGGCGGCTTCTATTTGAGCAGCATCCTCATTGCCGGCATTTGAAGAGCCGCAAGCACCGAAAGTAAAAGAGGTCAGGAGTGAAATAGATGAAAGGATAATTGCGTATGTAAACTTTCTCATGTTCTTTTATTTATAGGCATTAAGCATAGGCAAACGTCCGATTTTCAGCAGACGCTGTGCATAATAAGGGGCTGCAATAGAAGTGACTACCACTCCTTTGGATGAACTGCAATGTATAAATTCTTCGCTGTCAAGCATTATACCCACATGTGACACACGCTCAGGATTTTTGCCGGTCGCAAAAAAAACGAGGTCGCCAGCCTTTACTTTATCAGGTTTTACCTCCTCGCAAAAATCAGCTTGTCGTGCTGAATTGCGTGGTATCTTGTAATTGAGTGATTTAACGTAGACCATCATTACAAGTCCAGAACAATCAGTACCTTCTCCTTTTTCTGCTTTTGCATAAGCGTATGGAGTGCCGAGCCATGTCATGGCTTCATTGACAATCTTTTTCTGAGTTGAGGTAAGACGACCATTTTTTTGCACCCTATGGGTGATGGTCTTGTTGCTTCTATGATTGCTGCCGGAACGTTGTGATGTGACAACGGTATGAGTGGTGGTACACGCTCCGAGAATCAGAGAGAACAGCAGCGCAAATATGACCGTAGATTTACGGTTTGAGAAGATACTTTGTTTCATGCGGATGCAGAGATATAGTCCGAAGATTATTTGCAAAATTAATCAGAATGTTTTACAAATGCAAATCAATGCATAAATGTAAGTATTGTTGTGCGGCCATTAAGGTTTTTTTACTAATTTTGCATTCGTATACTAACTATTACCAAATCAACCGTATCGCTTCTAAAACATGAAGAACGTACTTATAATCGGTGCTACCGGCCAGATTGGTTCGGAGCTTACCATGAAACTGCGTGAAACATACCCCGACGGTGACATCGTTGCAGGATATATCACTGGCGCTGAGCCCAAAGGAATTCTGCTTGAGAGCGGGCCGTCTTACAATGTAGATATCACTAACCCGCAACAGATTGCCGATGCAGTAGACAAATACAAAGTTGACACTATCTACAATCTTGCTGCTCTTCTGAGTGCGGTGGCAGAGTCAAAACCACAACTTGCCTGGAAGATTGGTGTCGGTGGTCTGTACAACACTCTTGAGGTTGCCCGCGAAAAGGGTTGTGCTGTGTTTACACCCAGCTCAATCGGTTCGTTTGGCAAGGATACTCCTCACGTAAAAACTCCCCAGGATACTATTCAGCGCCCCGACACAATCTATGGCGTGACCAAAGTGACAGGCGAGATGCTGTCCGACTATTACGCACGCCGTTTTGGTGTTGATACACGTTCTGTACGTTTCCCGGGTCTTATTTCTTATGTTGCTCCTCCGGGTGGTGGAACAACCGACTATGCAGTCGACATCTATTATGCAGCTGTCAAGGGTGAGACATTCCACTGTCCGCTGAACCCCGGTACTTTCATGGATATGATGTATATGCCTGATGCTCTGCGTGCTGCTATCGAAATCATGGAGGCGGACCCCACAAAGCTTATCCACCGCAATTCGTTCAACATTGCTTCCATGAGCTTTGACCCTGAAATCATCTATAACAAAATCAAAGAATACGTGCCTGATTTCAAAATGGATTACGTTCATGACCCATTGCGTCAGGCTATCGCCGACTCATGGCCCGATTCACTCGACGATACATGTGCACGTGAAGAATGGGGCTGGAAACCGGAGTATGACCTCGATGCCATGACTCAGGATATGCTCAGCCAGCTGCGGATTAAATTTAACTTACCGCAGATATGATGCATCCCTCAAAGATATTTTCAATGGCAGCGCTCTCAGGGGCGCTGCTGTTGTATTCCTGCGGTGATTTGCGGAAAACTTATATTGATGTTGAACTTGCTCCTGAATACGACGGTGATACTGTGTCGCTGGCGGAATACGACGATTCTACAGTTTATGCCACAGCAGTAGCACGGAACGGTCATGCTGCTTTTGTGCTGGAAAAAGCCGATACACTCGGGATAGAAGCCATGTCTATGGTTATGGTCGGCGGAAGGACAAAAGGATACTTTGTACTTGACCCTGGCGCAAATATAAATGTGTCATGTGTAGAAGGTGGGGCAACCAAAGGAACTCCTAATAATGATGCTCTCTATAATATTTTGGCCATTGCCGATTCCATAGATGCTACCGGCGACACACAAGCCTATGCGGACTATATGATTGAAAATTATGTTCGTTTCCCTAATTCGGCAATGGCAGTATATTTTGCATCCGAGGCATCCCGCTTTTCATCTTTGGCTACTATAGACAGTTTACTTAAGTCTGCACCAGAAAATATAAAACAGTCGAAGAGAATAGCACGATGGCGAGCTGCAGCAGCACTGCGTGACAAGACTGCTCCCGGACGAAGGTTTATAGATTTTGCCGCTGTTCAGCCCAATGGGTCTGCAATGCGCTTGTCAGATGTGGCAGGAAAGGGCAAGTATGTATTGGTCGACTTCTGGGCATCATGGTGTCCATGGTGTATCAAGGAATTGCCTGCTCTGAAGAACCTATATGCTCAGTATTCATCCAAAGGTTTAGAGATTGTCGGAGTGGCAGTGAGGGATGAAGCCATCGACACACGTAAAGCTATAGATAAGCATGGTATTTCCTGGCCGGTCATGTATAATACCGCCCGAATACCGTATGATATTTATGGTTTTACAGGCATACCTCATCTCATGCTTCTTGCTCCCGACGGAACAATCATATCGCGAGGAGAGACACCGGAGCAGATAGAGCAACGTCTTAAAAAACTAACAGCTCAATAACGTTGTTATACAATCATGAGGAAGATGATACTGTCAGCCATTATGATTATGGCTCTGGCGCTTGCCGCCTACTGCAAATATGCAGGTCAACGCACTCCGACTCTCAATCTTGACTGGCATCCAGACATCCTTACCGGTTTTGAGGCACGATATGTCAATCAGGGAGAAGCGTACGACGGCCCTGTACGATGTACTGTCGTAAGGAAAAAATCGCGACGTCCTTCGCGCAAAGCCTATTTATACGTCCACGGATTTAATGATTATTTCTTTCAGGCCGAAATGGGTCAACGCTTTGTAGATTCGGGTTACAATTTTTATGCCGTTGATTTACGCCGTTACGGACGGTCGCTTGAGCCATGGCAGTATCCTTTTGACATACGTGACATGAAGAAATATTTTCAGGATATAGATTCAGCGTTGTCAATCATCCGCCGCGACGGAAATACCGATATAACTCTTTCAGGACACTCCACCGGTGGCCTGACCACTGCTCTTTATGTATGTACCCGTGGTGCCAGATGTGGAGTCAACCGACTTGTCACCAACAGTCCGTTTTTTGAATGGAATTTCAACAGTCTGTATCGTAATTTGCTCATACCGGTTGTCGGATTTATGCACAATTTCAGTCGTGACATGAAAATCAATCAAGGTCATTGCGACGGATATGCATATAGTCTGCTGAAGGATTATCATGGAGAATGGACATATAATACCGACTGGAAAATGGTGTATTCACCACCGGTCACAGTGTCGTGGATAAACGCTATCAGTAGCGCTCAGTCGCAACTCATGAAAAATACGCGTAATATTACTGTCCCTGTACTTGTTCTTCATTCCAGCCGTAAAATAGACGGATGTAACTGGACTCCTGAATTTCAGACCGGCGATTGTGTTCTCAATCCAAAAGAGATTGCCAAGCGAGGCGCGCGTCTCGGACGTCGTGCTCATGTAGTTGTAGCCGACAGTGCGTTGCACGATGTAATATTAAGCCGTAAAGAGGTAAGGGATAAAGCTTATGATGCGATATTTTCATTTATCCGTAATAACTAATTCATTTTTCAATCATATCTCCCGATAAATTGAGATGAAACAGAAAGCTACATTATCATCCAAGATACTACCGTCTACTTTCAGACAGTCACTCCGCAAAGTTGCAGCGTATTTGCTGCCTCAACTTGCTGATGCGGAAAAACTACTGCTGAAGCATCAGCTCAGGCTCAAGGCTGAAAATGACGTAGCTGAAGAGCAGCACGGACTCGACCAATTGCTATTGTCGTGCAATACTGCCCTGATGTTTGCTGAAAACGTTGATGCTGACCGCAATATCCTTCTGGCTATTAGTTTGCTCCCGCAAGTTAGAAACGGAGCTCTTACAATTGATGATGTGACTGGCAGCTGGGGGGAAGATGTTGCCGGATTAATTCAAGGTGTAGTCACCGTACTTAAGTTCAGCTCGCGAAACTCAGCGGTCAATCAGGAAAATTTCAGGGGTTTGTTGCTGTCGCTTGCAGACGACATAAGAGTCATCATCATAATGACCGTACATACGCTTACATTAATGCGCAGTATCAATCATCATCCAGACGAACAGTGGGTCAGAGATGTTGCGTTTGAAGCGGATTGTATTTACGCTCAGCTGGCACACCGCCTTGGTCTGTATGCCATAAAAAGTGAACTTGAAGACCTCGCGCTGAAATATACACGTCGCGACGTATATACGAAAATCGCACACCGTCTTAATGAGACCAAGGCTGGACGCGAGGCATACATCGAGGCTTTCATAAAGCCCGTTGCCGACAGGCTTAGGGAGGCCGGCCTGAAATTCGATATAAAAGGTCGCACGAAATCGATATCATCCATTTGGGCGAAAATCCTTAAGCAGAAGGTCGACCTAAATGGTATATACGACCTCTTTGCAATCCGTGTAATCCTTGACTCTCCACCGGAGCGGGAAAGAGCTGACTGTTGGCTGGCATATTCCGTAGTAGCCAATATGTATACCGCCAATCCTGCTCGCATGAAGGACTGGATTTCAATCCCGAAAAGCAATGGCTACGAAAGCCTTCATGCCACGGTAATGGGTCCTGAAAATAAATGGGTAGAGGTGCAGATACGTACTCGTCGTATGGACCTTGTGGCAGAAAAAGGTCTTGCTGCCCATTGGCGATATAAGGGTGTGAAAGGTGATGCTTCAGACCAATGGATGAACAATGTGCGAGATATTCTTGAGTCGGCAGACAGTGGACCTATGCGTCTGATGAAGGACCTGAAAGCTGACACATTTTCCAAAGAGGTTTTCGCGTTCACTCCGAAAGGCGACCTTTTCCGGTTGCCTGCTGGGTCTACCGTGCTTGATTTTGCATTCCACATCCATTCAAATGTAGGGTCAAGATGTACAGGTGCCGTTGTCAACGGGCGGCATGAAAAGATGTCGTATAAGGTTCGGAACGGTGATACTGTGGAGATTATCACTTCTTCAACCCAGCAACCCCGTCGTGACTGGCTTAATTTTGTGGTTTCTCCAAAGGCTCGTAATAAAATTCGCCAGAGCCTTAATGAAGCCAAACAACGCCAGGCCGACCTCGGCAAAGAATTGCTTGACCGTCGTCTGAAAAATCGTAAACTTGAGTTTGACGATGCTCTGGTTATGAAGATGATAAAGAAAGCAGGATATAAATATTCAACTGACTTTTTTGCTGACCTATCTGAAGACAAGGTAGACTTGCAGCGTTTCATACAGTCTTGTATTGATGCTCAGCCACGGCCTGCCGAGACTGCTGAGATTATGACAGCGGAGGATTACAAGGTTGAACATCAAGACAATCCGGAAGGCACATCCGGAGAAACCTTGACAATAGGCGACGGCTCGGTCAGAAGTATCAATTATAAGTTGGCGAACTGCTGTTCTCCGGTCTGTGGCGATGATGTTTTCGGGTTTGTTGCTTCCGACGGAGTGGTCAAAGTACACCGAACCAACTGTCCGAATGCACGCGACCTTCGCAACCGTTTTCCCTACCGCATAATCAGAGTAGGGTGGAACACTACCGGTTTGACTCTACGCCCGGTAAATCTGAAGATAGTAGGTAAGGATGATATAGGCATTGTCACTAATATCACATCTGTTATTTCCAAAGAGAAAGGAGCTATGCTCCGCAACATCAACATTGACTCAAACGACGGACTGTTTCAAGGTCTGCTGACCATTGGTGTAGGCGATGTGACGGTAGCCAATAAACTTATCCGCAAATTGCGAGACATACACGGTGTTAAAAATGTGACCCGCGTTTGAATAGAAAAATATATTAACAAATAAAGCATACTCTAATGGCACTGACTGAAAAAGATTTATCAATTTTGGAACAACGGGGTATTAGTCCTGAGGAACTTAACGACCAATTGCGCATGTTGCGCGAAGGATTTCCGTATCTGAAAATTTATTCTGCAGCAAAACCTCGTGCCGGAATACGTGTGCTTACAGACAACGAACGTCGTGCTGCTGGGGCCGAGTGGGATACGTGGCTGGCAGAAGGAGGTACTGTCATGAAGATGGTTCCTGCCAGTGGTGCCGCATCACGAATGTTTAAAAATTTGTTTGAATTTGTAAATGGTAGTTCATCAACCCCGGACAATGAATTTATCGAAAAATTCTGCGATGAGATAGAAAAGTTCGCATTCTTCGACCGACTGAATAAAACGTGCGTCGACTTATATGGGCTCAGTGTGGCAGACATGTTTGCTACAGGACGTCATCGTGAGGTTGTGGCCGCACTCATTTTGCCTGACGGCATGAACTACGGTCAACTCCCAAAAGCCGTACTCGATTTTCATAAGCAGCCTGGTAGGGCGCGCACGGCATTGGAAGAACATTTGGCGGAAGGCGCGCAGTATGCCCGTCAAGCCGACGGTAGTGTTCGCATCCACTTCACAGTGAGCGATGAGCATCGCGACCTTATGAACCGCAAGATTGAAGAGGTGAGAGGTCTGCGCGAACATGCAGCTGGTGTGAAATATAACATCGATATGAGTGTCCAGAAACCGTCGACGGATACTGCGGCTGTAACTGCAGACGGAGAAGTGTATCGCGAAGACGGTGAAATTTTCTTCCGTCCAGGTGGTCATGGCGCACTGATTGAAAACCTCAACGAACTTGATGCAGATGTCATTTTTATAAAGAACATAGACAACGTTGTACCCGATGGTTATAGGGCGTCTACAATAGAGTGGAAGCGCGTTCTCGGTGGATTGCTTGTTTCACTTAAGGCCAAAGCGGACGATTTGGTGCGTCGCCTTCGTGTGGGCGATGCTGCTGCATCCGATGAAGCATTGCGTTTCCTTCGCGAAGAACTCGGAGTTACCAATGACAGGGCCGACGTTATGTCGGCAGAAGAAATGCGAGAGTATCTGCTGCGCAAACTTGACAGACCTATGCGGGTGTGCGGAATGGTGCGGAATGAGGGCGAACCCGGTGGCGGTCCGTTCCTTGTCTATTTTGCCGACGGTACAATCTCGCCTCAAATTCTAGAATCAGTACAAATCAATACCTATGAACCGGAGGAGAGAAAGAAACTCAGCGAGTCGACACACTTCAATCCTGTAGACCTGGTGTGTGCTACGCGCGATTGCGACGGTAAACCTTATAATCTGACCGATTATGTCGACCGTACGACAGGTTTTATCAGCAGAAAAAGTCGCAAGGGTGTAGAAATTAAAGCACTTGAACGACCGGGACTATGGAACGGCTCAATGTCTGACTGGAACACTGTTTTTGTAGAAGTACCGTCCGACACCTTCAATCCCGTAAAGACTGTCAACGACCTCCTCCGCCCAGCCCATCAACCCTGATTGTATCATGAAATATGATATTTTTATCAGTTTTGTATTATGGATATGAATAGCGGAACAAAGCTTGTAATTTATAAAACGCTCAATGGGGAAACTCAATTGGACGTAACTGTTCATGGCGATACAATCTGGCTCACCCAGCGTCAGATTGCAGAACTTTTCGGCACGAAAGTACCTGCTATTTCAAAGCACCTTAAGAACATCTTCGAGTCTAGAGAATTAGAGAGAGACGCGACTATTTCCAAAATGGAAACAGTCGTGAATCGTGGCTTTCGTGGGTCGACGGTAGAGGTCGTTGATCATTATAATCTTGATGCAATCCTTTCGGTGGGATATCGTGTAAATTCGAAGAACGCGACTGCGTTCCGCATCTGGGCAAATAAGATATTGAAACAGTATCTTTTGCAGGGATACGCTATCAACCAACGCGTAGCTGCCCAGAAGTATGATGAGTTGAGCCAGTTAGTGAAAGTGCTTGGACGCACTATCCAGAATCAGGAGAAACTGACCGAAGATAGCCGCTCTTTGCTTGATGTTGTGGTGGATTATACCTACGCCCTCGATACTCTTGATCGTTATGATTATCAGGAGTTGAAGATTGAAGATACTACAGGTAAAGAGTCATTCCATGCAACTTATGAGAATGCAATGGAGGTAATTCGTGAACTTCATGAGAAATTCGGTGGGAGTAATCTCTTCGGTAATGAGAAGGACGATTCCTTCAAAAGCTCCATCGGCCAGATCTATCAGACCTTTGGAGGTGTCGACCTCTATCCCTCAGTTGAGGAGAAGGCAGCTATGCTACTGTATCTCGTCACCAAGAACCACTCATTCAGCGACGGCAACAAACGCATTGCTGCCACTCTATTCCTATGGTTCCTCAATGGCAACGATATCCTCTATAATGAAGATGGCTCAAAGCGTATCGCCGACAATACGCTTGTAGCTCTTACCCTAATGATAGCCGAAAGCCGTACCGAAGAAAAGGATACAATGTTAAAAGTCATTGTCAACCTCATCAATAAGAATAACTGACGTAGAAAAACTGTTTAATAAATAATTTGTATTTTTGAGAAAATCAAAATAATAATTATATGAGGAGGAGCCGTAATCCCAATACAATACCCCAACTGATTCTAATTGCTTTTGGCATATTAGTTTGGATATTATTTTATAAGTTTATTTGGCCACTTTGATTAGGCTATGCTTAGACATATACATCAAACCTAATTGAATAAGCATCATCTTCGGGAGGTGCTATTTTTGTCTATTTAGCCGACGGTACAATCTCGCCTCAAATTCTCGAATCAGTACAAATCAATACCTATGAACCGGAGGAGAGGAAGAAACTCAGCGAGTCGACACACTTCAATCCTGTAAACCTGGTGTGTGCTACGCGCGATTGCGACGGTAAACCTTATAATCTGACCGATTATGTCGACCGTACGACAGGTTTTATCAGCAGAAAAAGTCGCAAGGGTGTAGAAATTAAAGCACTTGAACGACCGGGACTATGGAACGGCTCAATGTCTGACTGGAACACTGTTTTTGTAGAAGTACCGTCCGACACCTTCAATCCCGTAAAGACTGTCAACGACCTCCTCCGCCCAGCCCATCAACCCTGATTGTATCATGAAATATGATATTTTTATCAGTTTTGTATTATGGATATGAATAGCGGAACAAAGCTTGTAATTTATAAAACGCTCAATGGGGAAACTCAATTGGACGTAACTGTTCATGGCGATACAATCTGGCTCACCCAGCGTCAGATTGCAGAACTTTTCGGCACGAAAGTACCTGCTATTTCAAAGCACCTTAAGAACATCTTCGAGTCTAGAGAATTAGAGAGAGACGCGACTATTTCCAAAATGGAAACAGTCGTGAATCGTGGCTTTCGTGGGTC
>CAYVNJ010000037.1:0-17568 GCA_964452865.1 uncultured Sangeribacter sp.
CTGTAAATCTGCTGGTTTTTACCTTCGGTGGTTCGAATCCATCTTCGCCCACACCTCAAAACAAGAAGTTGTACCGATAGGTGCAACTTTTTTCATTTACAACACTTTTCATCTCGGAATTTTTAGCTACATTTGTGGGTTAACAACACATTCATAATTTCTACACAGATGAAAAGCCTTGAAATCAAAATAATAAACGAGAGTCACCACCCCCTGCCTGACTATGCCACATTTGAAGCGGCAGGAATGGATGTACGTGCATATCTTCCCGACGGGCCTGTTACCCTAAAACCCCTCGAAAGAGCACTCATACCCACAGGTCTGCGTATGCAGCTGCCTCCCGGATATGAATGTCAGATACGGCCTCGCTCAGGCCTCGCCCTGAAACACGGCATCACGATTGTCAACACTCCCGGAACAGTTGACGCCGACTATAGAGGCGAGATAGGAGTAATACTGATGAACGCCGGCAGTGAGGATTTCGTTGTCAACGACGGAGAACGCATCTGCCAAATGGTCATCAAGGAGTATGTCCGCGTCAAATGGGAGCAAGTGAAAGAACTTGACCATACAAAAAGAGGCGACGGTGCCTTCGGCCACACAGGAACTAACTGACAAGGATACTTCCGCTAATCATGCGCAAGATATTTCTGATTCTGGCTGTAGTGTCAGCCTTGGCCGGAGTAGTCTTCGCCAAAGCGCCGCAAAATGACAGCCGTAGGGCAAAGGCCCGACATTTCCTGCTTGAAAGTGCCGTTCAGAAAATGAACGGCCATAGTGATGCTGCATACGAGCTTGCACGCAGAGCATATCGTACAGACCGCTCGTATGACGAAGCAGCACATACCTTCGGATTGTATAGCCTCGGTGTGCCCTCGACAGACACTACAGGTGAATACACCGGTTCTTTCGGACTTATGAGAGCCTATATTGACAACCACCCGGAAGATTACATCGGCTCACGCCGATATTCGACAATTGCCTATCAACTCGGCAAGCTTGATGAAGCTCGTCGCATATACGAACGCAATGAGAGTATCTTTCCTGAAAAATCGGAGGATTTGCTCAATCTTGCCAATGTATATATAGCTCTGGACAGCATACCGGCCGCCATAAAGGCAATAGACCGTTATGAGAACCTCGAAGGCAAATCTGCCATGCTCTCAATCCATAAGATTTCCATGTATCTTTCACGCATGGACACGACAGCGGCACTCAAGGAGGCCGATGAGTTGATTGAATATAACCCCGGCGACCCGGAGAACCATATTGTGAAAGGAAACACTTTTCTGTTTATCAATCTTCCGGATTCTGCTTTCAGATATTTCGAGCGTGCTGAAAAGGTTGACCCTGAGAGCGGTCGCGCGAAAATAGCAATGGCCAACTATTGGATGCAGAAAGGTGACACCACAAAATACGACAACAAGATTTACGAAGCATTGCTCGCAAATGACTTCGACATGGATGACAAGATGAGCATGCTGATGGGCTATATGGCAAAATTGCTCAGCGACAAGTCAAACTCGGAGCGTGCGGCAATGTTGTTCAAATCACTCACCGACCAGTATCCCCACGAACCGGAAGTGATGTGGCTTGCATCGGAATACAGTGCAGTCAAGCATGATTTTGATGATGCAGCAGAAAAAATCTCATATGCGTTGGATATGAGTCCGGACAATATTCAGTATTGGGAGAAACTGATGCAATACCGAATGGGGGCAGAACGATATGACCTTGCAGAACAGGTTTATAACACTGCAACTACTAAAGTGACACCCTCCGACGGTATGGATTATCTACTTGCCGCCTCATACCAATTGTCTGAACGATATGACGATGCAATAGGTCTCTATGACCGTCTTATCCGGAAGATTGATTCCAGGTTCGGGGCTCTTGACTCACTGCACACTGACGCCGACGTCAGAGAAATAGCGCCAAACATGCGTGGAAAAATGTCATCGCTATATACTTCGACCGGGGATGTTCTTCAGCTTAAAAAAGATACTGCCGGTACTTTCAAAGCATACGGCAATGCAATTGCATTCTATCCCGATAACACTCTGGCACTTAACAACTACGCCTATCTTTTAGCAGAATCAGGAGGCGACCTGAAAGAAGCGGAAAGAATGGCAGGGCAAGCCATACGGATTGAAACCGAAAACCCTGTTTATCTTGATACCTACGCCTGGATACTGTTTAAACAGGGCGAATATACCGAAGCTCTACCCTATCAGTCGATAGCAGTTGAAAAAAGTGCTGATGAACCTTCCGCGGAACTATTCGACCATTTCGGAGATATATTGTTCAAGGCTGGAGAACCGGAACGTGCGCTCGAAAACTGGAACAAGGCACTGGAGTTAGACCCCGACAACGAACTTATCAAACGCAAGGTGACAAACAAGACTTATTATGAGAATTAAAATATTTGCAATACTGTTGCTTATGTGCATATCGCTCAACGTATGCACCTATGCCGCAGAACCGTACACGCCCTATACGCCTGAATTTATGTCGCGCGACGGAAAACTTACACCCTCGTCGTGGCAAACCGTATGTATATCCGGCAAGTTGTCTACCGACATGCTTCCTGTGCGGCCGACAATGAAAATATACATGGTGCGCGACTCGTTGCTTCGTGCTCAGCTGAGTGTCCCAATCCTCGGTGAGATGGCACGTGCCGAAGCCACACCCTCAACCTTGCGCCTCTACAATAAAGGAGGCAAGGTATATTTCGAAAAAAGCCTTGACGAAGTATCTAAAGCAATGGGGCAAAATGTATCGCTGGGCAATATACAGGACCTATTGCTCGGACGTCCGTTTACACCGGGATACCCTGAATTCAACTGCACCGTGGAAGACCTTGAATATGACACTTCACAAGACGCCTGGTGGCTAAAATATGAATATCCCGAATTTAATGTAAGTACGGCACTTATGCTTGACACCGAAGGGAGGATACTATATGCCTTGTGCGCACGTTTTCTTCATGATATGACGGCTTCGGACGCAAATCCTGAAACCTCGGCAGTAATAGGGTTCAGTTATCCCGGTAGAAAAACCCGCATTGAATTCGAGTTGACATCAGGAAACAAACTGACACAAGTGACATACGAATACGGCGCACCAGATTGGACTCCTTCGCCCATACGCCCGCTCAACATCAACAACGGCTGGCGACGCGTCAACACTTTCAGGGAATTTGTAAAATCGTTCTGAATTAAATGATAGCTCCGAGATAAGATGTCCAAAACCAAAGCCATAGTCTTCTCGACCATAGTCTCACTCTGTCTGTCTTGCGGAATTGAAACTGCAGCTGCGCCTCCGAAGAATAAATCACGGGCTAAGAAGGGGCAGACAACACAAACCAGAAAGAAGAAGACGACGACACAAAAGAAAAACGAGACTTCGGCCGACGTAAAACGTAAGGCTGAAGCCACACGACTCGAAATAGCCCGCACCAAGGAGCAGATAAAGGCCAACGATGCTGAAATCAAAAAAAATCTGGCAAGCTTGTCGCAAATTAGTGCAGACATTGATGTTTCAAAACGTCAGATAGCCGGTATTACAACCCAGGTCAATACATTGTCTGACAAAATAGATGCTTTCGAAGCCGATATTGCTGAAAGGGAACAGCGTGTAGCAATCATGCGAGAGAAATATCGTGAAGCATTAAGAAAACTGAGGCTTAAGAACGGACATACAAGCACTTTGGCTTTCATATTCTCATCTGAGAACTTCAATCAGGCCATGAGGCGTATGCGCTATCTCAAACAATTTGCAAAATGGCGAGACCGTCAGACACGACAGATTGCTGATGAAGTGGACGCCCTTCGCAAAGAGCGTGAACAGTTGAGCAACACAAAAGAGCGCCATTCGCAAGCACTCGCCACACAACGCAAGACTCAGGAAAAACTTGAAGGGCAATATTCCCGTCAGGATGCCATTGTAGCCAATCTCAAAAAAAATGGGCGCGCACTTAACGACCACCTTGCGCGCAAACAAGCTGAGGCCAACGACCTGCGCAACCGTATATCTTCACTCATTGCGGCCGAACAACGAGCTGCAGCCGAGGCCGCCAGAAAAGCAGAGGAGGAGGCATTGAAACGTGAGGCTGCCAAAAAACAGGCCGAACGCGAAGCATCACGACGTACTGAAGAGAAACGCCTGGCTGATGCCAAGGCCAAGGAAGATGCCGACAAAGCTAAGCAGACAGCTCAGACCACTCCCAAAAAAGCAGAGTCCAAATCTGAAAGCAAAAAAGAAACCAAGCAACGTCAGAAAACAGTAAGAGTACAGAGAGACAATAAGGAACGCAGCTACGCCGATGCACGCAAACGCAGTCCGCGTTCAGATGCCTCTACATCCAAAACCCTTCCCGCTCCTGTAAAAACAGAATCCACTGCAACCAAGCAGACACCAGCAGTTCAGAAAGCCTCCGGTTTTGCATCAAGCCGAGGTTCGCTGCCCAAACCATCTTCAAACGGATTTAAGGTAGTGAGCAAGTTCGGCCCGCATCCACTACCAGACCTTCCGGCTGTGACATACGATAATCCAGGCATCGATGCAGAAGTCACGCCCGGTGCATCTGCAGTAGCCGTCTATCCAGGCACTGTGTCGGGGGTCTATGTAGTAAAAGGCTTTTCCACTGTAATTATTGTAAACCATGGCAGTCACTATACAGTGTACGGCAACCTGGCATCACCAGCTGTAAAGAAAGGCGACAATGTGAAACAGGGACAAGCACTGGGGCGTGTGGCATCCGATGCCGACGACGGCAACCGCAGCATACTCCACTTTGAAGTATGGCGTGGCCGCGATAAGTTAAATCCGCTGGAGTGGATACGATAAAAAATGATTAAGACCGATTGGCACATAGAGCGCTACACTCCTGACGACAAAATCCGGTGGAATCAGTTCATAACAGAGTCGCGTAATGGAACCTTCCTCTTCAACAGAGGATATATGGACTACCATTCAGATAGATTTTCAGACCATTCCTTGCTGGCTTTCAGCGGAGGATATCTTGCCGCTGTATTGCCCGCTGATGCAACCGGTTCATGCCTACGCTCACATGGCGGCCTGACTTATGGCGGTTGGCTTCTGCCCCGCACAAGGATAGACGGTACGGGAGTGGTTGCTTTATTTCATGAGTGGACTGAATATTGCCGGCGGGAAGGCTTTGAGGATATCCAGTATAAACCGAGCCCATATATTTATCATCTGTTCCCTTCTGAGGAAGACAGATATGCTCTATTCCGATTCGGCGCTGACCGTGATGTATCGCAATTATCATCGGCAATTTCTTACGCACACCGCCGACCTCTCTCAACATCGCGCCGCCGACAGGTGAGACGAACAGTTGAAAACATAAAACCCGTCGTTTCCGAGAGCCGAGATTTCAGAAGTTTCTGGCCGATACTTGAGGAATGCCTGGCGGGAAGACATGCCGCCACCCCCGTACACACTCCGGATGAAATAGATGTACTTGCCCACAGATTTCCTGAAAATATACGACTGTTCACAGTATCCGATACAGACGGCATACAGGGTGGCGTGGTTATATATGATACCGGCATCACTGCTCATTGCCAATATATTGCATCGACCAACCGGGCAAGAGAAAACAACATGCTCGTCGTTCTATTTGACCGGCTGATAGAGATATTCGAGCCCGGACATTCGTATTTTGACTTCGGAACATCCAACGAAGAGGGCGGACAAATACTGAATGCCGGACTATTAAACCAAAAATACACTCTCGGAGGCACAGGAGTTGTCTACGACAGATATCACCTACATCTCTGACACTCATGAACCCAAAAAGCAAACGAAAGTCTGGCAGCAATGGTCTGTCGCGCCGTGTGCTCGGCGTCATGGGCATGTTTACCGGCGTACAAGCCATCGGCATATTGTGTTCGCTTGTAAAGATGAAACTGGTTGCCCTATGGCTTTCGGCAACTGGAGTGGGTTTGTTCAGTATCTTCACATCGACCATAGACACCATATCCACATTCACCGACTTAGGCATCCGCCAAAGCGCCGTGCGCGATATAGCTCATTCAGGCGCCCGTGGCACGCTGGCACGAATAGTATGCATCGTGAGACGCTGGAGTCTTTGGGCCGGATTATTAGGCACACTGATTGTGAGCGGAGGGGCGTATTATCTCTCCGACCTCTTTTTCGGCACGCCTGACCATTGGCCGGAATTTCTGTTGCTATCAATAGTAATGTTGATGAATGCTGTCATTAACGGAGAACAGGCCATCCTTCAGGGTACTCAATCGCTTAAGCGTCTCGCCAGTGGCACGACCTACGGCACAGTAGCAGGTCTGGCCATATCCATTCCTATGTTCCGCTATATGGGAGAAGCTTCAGTCGCACCAAGCATCATGGCCTATTCTGCCGCCATACTTGCATCGCTTGCAATAGTGCGCTTCCGCCCGAAAAATAAAATCCGGGTCAGCATATCAGAAACATTTCGCGAAGGTTCATCTTTCGTAAGGCTCGGCATATTCATGGCCTTAGCAATATTCGTAGGCAATCTCGCTCATCTTCTGTTTCAGGCATACCTATCTCGGGTGGCATCTACCGAAGAAGTCGGTTTCTTTCAAGCCGGCAACACCCTCGTAATCCGATATGTCGGCTTAATCCTCAGCTCTATAGGCCTCGAATTCTATCCTCGCCTTGCGGCGTATACCGACTCACGCAAACGCACGGAACTTTTCGTATCGCACGAAATATGCCTGCTATCGTTAGTCATAACTCCGGTCGTACTTATTTTCCTTCTGGCAAGAGAACTTATCGTGCAGGTGCTATACACATCTGAATTCATGGTCATCATACCTTATATCTCATGGGCGGTGCTCAGTTGTATATTCCGCGCTACAGGCATCGGGATAGGCACGACAATCATGGCACGCGGAGACGGCCATATCTATATCATTACCGAAACGGTAGACGCTATTATCGGTCTGTCGCTCAACATCGTGTTCTACACATTGTATGGTCTTGCAGGAATTGGAATTGCTTATATTCTGTGGTACGGAATATATACCCTGATAGTCAGTCTTGTGTATTACCGAAGGTACCATCTTCGTCTTTCAAGAAGCGCAATTATGATGCCGCTGCTATCGTTTGCAACCTGTCTTGCAGGATTTGTCCTTATTCAGACTATGCCATTGTCAATAAGTTGTGTATATACCTTAGCTGTGAGTGCTCTATATTGCTATCCGCTTCTTAAAATTTTTCGCCGCTCATAGCAACCTTGAGAACAATGCATAGCCCCGCAAACCACTTTTCACCCATCGAAACGCGGTCTTGTATACCAACCGCCTGTAGGCCGATTTCTCCCGGCTTAACACTTCGCCAAGCAACTTAGCGCCTAAGTCATATCGACCTTCACGCACATATTGCGCTGCCAGGTCAACGCGCCGCATCTCCACCCAACGCAATTCCCGGTGTTTTCGCGCCTTTTGCAAAGATTGCTCCACAAGGTCAAGAGCATATTCCCATCCACCGGCATTTGAAGAAAAATCCGTACCGGTGATAGACCTTTCAGTCTGGTAAGAGAAAGCCGTAACTTCTCCGCCCAGTGATGAAATGGAAGGCCGTGTCAATAACAATCGCACACCGAGTTCATAATCATCCCAAAACCGCACCGAGTCAATCCATCCGCCGGCACGACGTATTACATCAGTACGCACTACATATCGGATAGTGGCGAGAGAAGCGTGAAAAATATGGCTTCGCAACGAGCGTCCGAAACGCATTCTCCTGCGCTTTCCTGAAAGAAAAGTGTGAAATACATCACGCCCGACTATATCTACATTCGGATGGTTCTCCAGATAACGGACAAAATCCTCACAATGCGAGGGTTTCATTTCATCGTCAGAATCGAAAAACAAAACGTATGGAGTCGTCACGGCATCAAGGCCTCGACGCCTTGCGGCAGCAGCCGAGTGTACGGGTTCGCTAAGTATTGTCACCCGAAAATCCGGTGCGTCATGAAGTGTAGCCCACTGTTTCAGGACTTCCACGGTAGAGTCAGTCGACTCATTGTCTACTAATATTATCGCAATCGGACGCAGAGTCTGAGCAACCAGAGAGTCGAGCAGCCGACCCACAATGTGCGCGCGATTATACACGGGCACAACAACACTCAATATTGGTTCTTCCTTCGTCATACAGATGTTGGAATATGCTGACTCACAAAATTAGTAATTTCCGACAAATTCGTTAAATTTGCATTATGAAAATTCTGTTCTTAGGAGACTATTCCAACTTCCACACAATCCTGGCTCGCGAGCTTGAAAGACGCGGACATAATGTCACTGTTGCGTCCGACGGTTCGGGCAGCATGAATACGCGTCGCGACATCGACATAAGCCGTCAGCCGGGTATATTGGGCAGTTTCCGCTACCTGGGCGACCTGTTCAACCTCATGCCGGGATTGTCGGGTTTTGACGTCGTACAAATAATCAATCCGAACTTTCTCTCACTGAAACCAGGAAAAATACGCTATTTCTTCAAGGAAATAAAACGCAACAACGGCATGATGAGTCTGGCGCTTGCAGGAACAGACTCCGTATTTGTCGATGCATGTGCGCGCCGATATGCCTTCGATTATTCCGAGTACAGGCTCGGCACATTGCCTGCCCCACTCGCCCGACTTGACAAATTTGTCGAAACATCCTGGTTGCATCCGACCCTTTATGAATTTTGCCGTTGGATTTACGCCAATGTCGATTGCGCCGTATCGGGGCTTTACGAATACCATAAAGCATCTGCTCCATTGCTTGGAGACAAACTGGCATATATCGGGTTGCCGGTAGAAACTGCAGGTGTATCATCTTCACGCAAACCTTCAGGGGAGAAAGTGAACGTACTTGTCGGCATTAAGGAAGAGATGACGCTGACCAAAGGTACGGATATTCTTCTCAAGGCTGCCCGGGAAGTAGAACGCCGACATCCGGACAGAGTCCATGTTGATGAAGCCCGCAACATGCCATGGACACAATATCGCCCTCTGCAGGAACGCGCTGATGTCGTCATCGACCAGTTATATTCCTATACACCGGCCATGAACGCACTGCAGACCATGGCTTCTGGAGGGATAACAGTCAGCGGAGGTGAAGAAGAGTATTACAATTTCATAGGAGAAAAAGAGTTACGCCCCGTCTTCAACATCAATCCTGTCGACGATGACCCGGTAATGCGTCTTGAATCATTGCTCACAGACACTCCACTCATGCAACGACTCAGTGCACAAGGTCCGGAATTTGTCCGAAAACATAATGATGTCCGAACGGTAGCAGACAGATTGCTTCACCATTGGAATAAATTTCTGAAATGAATGCCCGCAATGAGATAAAGCTTCAACTACTTGTGTGTACGTTTGGCCGCGAAGGCATCGAACGTACCGCCAGTATGCCGCTTGACATTATCGACGGGGTAGAATACATCATAGGGTGGCAAACCGATGAGCTGAATCCCCGAATACCCGACCGACTGTCTCGACCGGACATAAGAGTCATTATATCGCGCGGACGCGGGCTGAGCAAAAATCGCAATATCTGCCTTGAGGCGGCGACTGCACCACTGATTTTGATTAGCGATGATGACCTGGTGCATACTCCCGGACAAATACGGCGGATAATAGAGCTGTTCAATCTTCACCCCGAAGTCGACATAATAACATTCCGCCACGATGCTCCCCAAGCTTTCAGACGCAACTATCCGGAAAAATCTTTTGACCTCGCCAGGCCTCCCAAGGGCTACTTCCTTGTATCTTTCGAGATGGCGATGAGGCGCAATAGCCGCACGGCAAACCTTCGGTATAACGAATGGCTCGGAGCAGGAAATGAATTGTGTGCAGGGGAAGAGGATGTGCTTATGGCCGATGCGCGCGACGCAGGTATATCCGGATTGTTCGTACCGGAGACACTTGTCACTCACGACCATGCCACCACATGCCACAGGTTGGCGGGAACACCGGGGTTGCTCATGGCCAAAGGAGCCGTATTCTATCGCACTCGCCCATATTTATGGCTCCCGGCTCTCTGTCTGCATGCATTGAGAGACTCTCATCCATTCCGATTCATAAAACACACATTGCGCGGGGTAGCATACGCTAAACGCAAAAGAATATTCCAAAATCCGAGTACGCATTGATGCTATACCCAAACAAATAGCTACCTTTGTACCTTGATATGAAGACACGCATGAACAGAAGAAAGAAGTCGCGCCACCCGCTCGTCGTGGTGTTGATTGCAGCTGTTTGTTTAGCCGCGATATCAGTATTAATAATTGCGCCGGGATGGCTCGGTCGTTCTCCCGAAACGACAACACTGTATATTCCTGAAGGAGCGGGCTACGACGATGTACGCGATTCGCTGGCACGTCACACATCTGCCGAATATGCTGATAAAGTATTGAAATTCGCAAAAATATATAAAACAGACTTCTCCCACCGTGCCGGAGCATATTACATACCGAAAGGATTTCAGGCATTTCGGGCTGCAAAACGGATAAGCAGAGGTGAACAGACTCCGGTAAAAATCAAAATCAACGGTTTTCGTGACATCGATGACCTTTCACGACGCATTGCAGCCAAATTCAGATTTACGCCTGACGACTTCTCTGACTATCTCAACAATCCCTCTCGGTTGCATGAGGCAGGACACAGCTCAGAACATGCAAGAGTAATATTTCTCGATGCCAACTACGATTTCTACTGGACAGATTCTGAAAAGAAAATAATTGACCGCTTCGAAAAACAATATGCCGACTTCTGGACACCCGAACGCCGCTCACAGGCAGAAACACTCGGTCTCTCACCAGACGAAATCATTATTATAGCCTCTATCACCGACGAAGAAACCACCCGTCCTGAAGAAAAAGGGCGCATCGGGCGTCTGTACATAAACCGTCTTCATAAAGGGATGCGTCTGCAGGCTGACCCTACGGTCAAGTTCGCCTTAGGCGATTTCTCAATAAAGCGCGTGCTCCAGAAACATCTGTACACAAAATCGCCGTATAACACTTATCGTTTCAACGGACTGCCACCCGGTCCAATCCGGACTACTTCGAAAGCTACAGTCGACTCAATACTCAACAGTCAGCCTTCCGATGACTTGTATATGTGCGCCCGCGAGGATTTATCCGGCACTCATGTATTCTCGCCGACTTTCGACGAGCACCGCTCTGCGGCGGAAAAATACCGCTCGAAAATAGATGAAATAGGATTGTAATCACGTATGAAGTTGCTTCGCCTCATATTACTGCTGCTCTTCTTTGCCGTCTTTTCAAAAACGACAGATGCTTCTGCACCTCAAACGATTTCAGACAGTACGGCGCAGGATGCTTCATGGGTGCATGCTATAGTGCATAATATCGAACATCCACACGATACAGTCTCGGCAAAATATCCTAAATTCATCAGAAAATGTATTGATATTTTCAATCGCGCGGACGCATTTCTGAATCCATACGATACCGTCTATGTAAAATCGTCAGGAAAAGATTGGAAAGCGACCCTCTCTCTTGACAACTGGACAGACAGCTATGCCATGAAATTTTCGGACAATGTGCCCATACACATGATGTCAGACGTGACCACAGACATTGGTGTGTCCCTATCTTATCTGATTTTCTCCGTAGGATACTCCATAAACCTAACCAAAGTCATGGGACACAGGATAGTGGCCCGAAACAGATTTGTGGCATCATTCACCACAGGACGCCTGGCTGCAGATATATATTATTGGGATAACGACGGCGGTACTATAGTGAGGCGCATAGGCGAATACAACAATGGTCATACAATCAGTGAGCCGTTCAAAGGCCTCCGTCTGCACTCATTGGGCGGCCATATCTATTACTTCCATAATAACAAAAGATACTCACAGGGAGCTGCCTATAGCTTCTCAACCATACAACGCAGGAGCACTGGTTCGCTCATTCTCGGATTAAATTTATCCAGGCAGGATGTAGACATCAATTTTGAATATCTTGATGATGCGATGAAAGAACATCTGAAATCCGACAGATACAATTACACTTTCGACTATAACGACTACTCGTTTATTATCGGCTACGGTTATAATGCATGTCTTGGCAAACATTGGTTGTTAAATATATCAGCATTGCCGAGCATAGGACTTAAACAGTCCCGCAGCAGCTCTATCGAAGGCAGACGCTCATTCCTTGCAGTGAATGTGCAGGGCAAAATGGCAGTGGGCTACAACGTCAGAAATTTCTTTACCGGGTTTTACGTCAACTTCGATGGTCACTGGTACAAGAATGGAGCTTATTCCTTCTTCAACTCCATGGAAAACCTGACCCTGCAGACCGGCCTCCGCTTCTAACATCCACATATTATCATCATAGATATTTTATAATTAATACTCGTATATATGAAACGACCAAAGTTTTTAGTATTATCGGCGGCTCTCCTGCTCACATCCTGTAGTGGAAATACAAAGACGGGAGACAGTGATTCATCTGCGTTGACTGATTCTGCAGATATTATTACATCTGACTCCGTATCAGCAGACTCTACTACCACAAACGAACCTTCCGAGGTTGTCATCAACGATGCAATCTGTCTTGACATGAAAGGCAATGTTAAGAAATTGGTAGAGACCACCGAAGAAGGTGGCTATAAGTCGACAACAACTTATGTGTTTGACAATAACGGTCTTCTTATATCAATGAACGGAGACCCCGTCAAAATGAAACGCGATGACACCCGCCGCCCGATTAAGGTGACGTACTCAGAAATTGATGAAGACGGTGACCCGCAGAGTTCATCAGTGTCTTTCTTCTACGACGAAAAAAATCAGCTCATACGCGAAAAACACGATACTTATCAGGCCGGCTGGAGTATAGTCTATAAGCGCGACGCTAATGGAAATGTCATATCAGAAAAGATATCGGATGATTTGGGAGGTGGAGAAACAATATCAATATCATACCCGGATAACTCATTCGACTCAAGCGGTAACTGGACGAACAGAACTACAAAATCAGCCGGTGGAACGACAAAAGTAACCCGTAAGATTACTTACCGCCAATAAACACGCCACTTAAAACTTACGGCATCTTATCCAAAATGGCCCGATTTTAAGCACATTATTCCACATCGGGTTTGGTATGTTTGCGAAAAACATTATCTTTGCAACATCTTTCGGCTCAAGAGCGAGCCTCATGGGAGCAGAAATGGTGGAATCGGTAGACACGAAAGACTTAAAATCTTTTGGCCTTTGCCGGCCGTGCGGGTTCGAGTCCCGCTTTCTGTACTCACAATAAAAGGTTGGAAGCGTGTAGCTTCCAACCTTATTTCATAATAAACACAGCGTATACATACGCTGTGTTATATTTGTCTATATGTATCAGCGCTTACGGCGTCTTACGGATTTGGCAGCAGAAGAGTTGGCTGACGATGAAGACGATGAGCTACTCTTAACCTTAGGTGTTTTCTTGGCTGCCGTGCGCTTCTTTGTAGAGCGCTTGTTGCGCACAGTGGTCTTCTTTTCGCTGTCAGGAGTTGCTTCGACAACATTTTCTCTTTCTTCGGGAGTGACAGCCTTTTCCTCGGCCTCAGCCTTTGCCTTGGCTTCTTTCTCCTTGTTGGCGAGATATTCTTCGCGGGTAGGCACCCATAGATTTGATGCATAAGTGCGCAAACGGTTGTCAATGCTGTCCTGCGCACGTTTCAAGTCATCAGGGTCTGGATACATCTGAGCCATTGACAGATTCCGCAAATTTTTGGTTTTGTAGATATCGCCCTGATACATGCCCATATTGAAGTAATCATCAAGACTGTACCGAGGAAGATTGTTATCATCACTGATGAAAATATATTGTTGCGAAAGCCATGGGCGCAATTCATCAAATTTAACCCAGAACATGGGGTATCTGGTTTCACCTCCGAAATCACCTGTACGGTTTAATACGGGACAAATAGCCTCCACTCGCGTTTTCATCTGATTAGTACGCTTATCAAACTCCCATCTCTCAAGAATATAGTAGTTTAGAACCTGGCCGGTGGGCACATCGGCCTCTTCAATGGTTATCTTAGGATTTTTTGATGTGCCGTTTCCTTTGGTATAATACACACCGAAACGGTCGAGCATATCCGGCACATTCACCTTGTATTGGTCGGTGAAAACCTCGCGACCGTCAAGATATTCGTACGCAGGTACATCGCCATTGACAACCAGCCTCAACATCAGACGGAACAGATTTTCCTGACCGTCGACAACATCTTCAGGGAAATATAGCGGCGAGTTCTGCGGCTTTGTCAAGTCGAGCTGGCGATATATCTGACGCATCCATTCGCGGTTGGCATCCGAAGCGTTCCTCTTCTCATAGAATGACTGCATACGGTCGGTCACGACGGGCCCACCCTGCTCTTTGCGTTCACGCTCGCGCGCCGAGCGCTTGCGCACCATACCTCCTGTTTCGACCTGTGCCACACAAATGCCGGTCAGCACCATGGCGGCAAGTATGATTGTTAATCTGTATCTCTTCATCGTCGTTGTGGATGATTGTATTATATTTCTAATTAGTTGAGTGCCACTTCCATAGGAGGAATATCGCGTGTTATGCCGTCGGGTCCCTTGGCCTTGATGTAAGATATAAAGAAACTCTTGCCTGGCTTCAGACGCTTGAACTGTTCTTTCTGACGGGCAGAAAACTGCGAACCGGCACTGACCTCGGGTATGGCATTGCCCATACTGTCATAAAATACCGTAGAAAAAGAAACTACTGTAAACGACACATTTAGCAGGTCATCATCAATAGCTGCACCCAGCCCGTTGGCACTCATAAGCGCAGCCTTTGATATACGGCGCGGAGTTCCTTTGTAATGAACAGTATTTCCACTGCCGTCGCGTATCGCGATATAAGGCATCGGGTCAGGAAGCTTGCGCACACGGAATTTTGTCTGTCCTACTGTCATCGAACGGCCTTCGACCTGTGCCGATACTGTGATTACTGCCTCAGCACCCACTTTCGATGGGTGTGCTATCCAACTGTCGCCGGAGCGCGTAAGACTACCGTTGGTCATTGTTGCAGTGACTGATGATGTGGGCACACCGGGCACTGATATGCTGATTGGGTTGTTGATACCTGCATAAAGCACATTCATCATGGTGGCCGAAACGGTAGCCATCGGCTCAATTACTGTATAGCTTGACTTAAACGGTCGCTTCTCCAACGAACCATCGGGTTTGAGTACCTCGATATAGCCCGAATAGTCAAATGTACCGGTGCGTCCGGCCACAAACTCATAAAGTCCGGAAGGACTACTGAGTTTGCTGCCTCCGACATAGACTGTAGGACGCTGTGTCGTATCTATGGCGGCCAGCACGATGTTGGCACTATACTTACCACCGCGAATAATCATGTTAGAACGCGGAATAACGTATGCATTCAGTTCATTGACACGCACATCGCCTATGTCGACATTCGTTATAAGGTTTGCCATAGCTTCCGATTCCGCCGAACGTATGTCGTTCTGCAACTTGGTGAGCAGCGTGATGGCTGCAACTGTAGGCATATTGTCAAACATTTTGCCCTCCCAGGTCTGCGCCACTCCTCCTGAACTTTTGACAGTGGTCGAGAGCAGCTTCTCTACGGCCGCACGCTTCTGCGGGTCGGTTATAAGTTTTGCCACACTGGCACGATAAGCATCCACACTGCCACGCAGTTTCGCACCACGCTGCGAGATAGGATTAAGCATAACCGATGAGGCTGCCTCAAGGTCATCCTGGCGCTTGATGTGACGATAGTCACCGTCCGGGCCATCGGTTTTTTTGGCAATCGCTGTTTTAAGCTCTTCGATTGTCTGATACAAAGCCGCGGTCGATGTGCGTAATTCCTTACCGGCGTCATACCACTGTTTAGCCTTTGCCGGATTTTTAGTATAGAGCTGTTCCAGATAGCGGAACTGAACTTCATTTTTCGATGTAAGATTGTTACTCGTGAGCTGAAGCCCCTCCTGCACCTGACTGAAGCCATTGAGCACGTCGCTCGAAACGTTGAGCGCAAGCATGGCTGTAAGGACGATATACATAAGGTTTATCATCCGCTGCCGGGGCGACATACGAGCTATGTTATTGCTTCCTGCCATGTCTTTCGGTTAATCTTGTTGTGTCGGGGTTAAGCTTCGGGAGTCTGGTTCTCTTCTTGAGCAAAAGGATTTGCCTGCGGGTTTACACCTCCAAGAGGATTATACATATTTATTGTCATGGCCGTAATCATCTTTTCATATACTCGGTTGAGCTGTTTCATATAACGAGCCATTTTCTCCGTCTCTTCACAATAGTGTGCACTCTCGTTGGCAGACTTTTCGTACATGTCGCGGATGTCTTTCAACCCACGGTTCACGCGGTCAATCGAGTCGAGCTGACTTGATATGCTCTTGAGCTGAATGCCATAAATTGTATTAAGGCCGGAAATATTCTGATTGAGGTTCTCCATTTCTGCAACATAGCCCTGCGAACTGCGGGTGATGCTCTCTGAGTTTTCGGTTATGGCCTTATATGAGCCCAACAAGGTTTCACTCACCTCATTGAGGGCGGCAGTAGTATCAGTGAGATGACGCATCTGCTCAGCCATACCTGCTATCTGACCCAGATATTCACGTGTTGCGTCCGCCAGCTCACCCATCTGCGCAAGCTGAACGCTGGCGTCTGAAAGCCGCTGAATGCTCTGACGCAATGAATCTGTATCTTCTTCCGACAGGGATATTCCGCCCGGAAGCCCTGCCGACTGAAGCACTTGCTCTCTCGGCATAGCCACAGGTGCGCCGGTGGAACCGTCATACGATATACCTCCATTATTGATTATCAGCCCCGAACCTCCCGCAAAATCCGGACGCTCATTGGGGTCTTTCGATTCAAGAACAGGGAACACCTCTTCCCAGTGGTATTCTTTCGGAGGACGGTCGAAAGCCGTAATGATAAACATTGCGATTTCGGTGCCCATACCTATACAGAGCAACAGATTGCCCATCGGCAGATGCAAAATCTTGAACAGAGCACCCCAGATTACGATTGCCGCACCTATGGAGTAGGCGAAATTGAAGAATCTCTGTCCTTTTTCGCCGCGGAGAAGCCGCTCTACGGAATTTCTATATTTCTTTATGTTTCCCATGTGGATGAACGATATGATAATTCGTTGTATGTATTTGGCTATGTTGATATTTTCGGGCTGTTATTTCTTGCGACGACCCGTGCCTTTGGCAAAACCTATCTGGCTGCGCACGTTTCGGAATCCTATGTAGCTTCGCTGTTCGTTCTGATATTCCCACTGGCGCAAATCGCTGCGCACGTTGTGAGCCACATCTTTCCAAGAACCTCCGCGCACAATCTTCCGCTTCATCATGTAGGGGTCTTCCTTAGCTGCATCGTAGCGGTACTCCGGATTCATGTCCGATGTGAGCTTGTTGATGCTCTCCGTATACGCGGTCGAGGTCCATTCGCTCACTTTACCGGCCATGTCATACAGCCCGATATCATTGGGCTTATACGTACCTACAGACGATGTTATTAGATGACTGTC
>CAYVNJ010000038.1:0-17551 GCA_964452865.1 uncultured Sangeribacter sp.
CCGTTCAGACCAAGCACTATTACAGGCGACGCAGGACCAGCTTCCTTGACACGTTGGTTACGCTCGTTGAACATGGCCTTGATTTTTCCGTAATGAGTACCGGCGAGTATCACATCGCCCACGCGGAGTGTTCCGTTCTGCACAAGCACGGTTGCAACATACCCACGACCTTTGTCGAGTGCAGATTCTATGACTGAACCGATTGCACGACGGTCCGGATTTGCCTTGAGGTCGAGCATTTCGGCTTCAAGCAATACTTTTTCCATCAATTCTTCGACACCGAGGCCGGTTTTAGCAGAGATATCCTGGCTCTGATATTTACCGCCCCATTCCTCAACAAGATAGTTCATCGCAGCCAGCTCTTCCTTAATTTTATCGGGATTTGCCGTAGGCTTATCTATCTTATTTATAGCAAAAACTATAGGCACACCGGCAGCGGAAGCATGATTGATAGCCTCAACAGTCTGTGGCATTATGGCGTCGTCGGCCGCCACTATAATGATTGCGAGGTCGGTCACCTTTGCACCACGGGCACGCATAGCTGTAAACGCCTCATGACCGGGTGTATCAAGGAAGGTGATGTGACGTCCATCTCCAAGCTCTACGTTATACGCGCCGATGTGCTGGGTTATACCGCCGGCTTCACCGGCAATCACATTAGCCTTACGGATATAGTCAAGAAGCGATGTCTTACCGTGGTCAACATGACCCATGACGGTTACTATCGGCGGTCGCTCTGAAAGGTCTTCTTCAGCATCTTCCTCTGTAGCTATAGCTTCGGATACATCAGCACTTACATACTCGGTGGTAAATCCGAACTCTTCGGCCACAATATTGATTGTTTCGGCATCGAGACGCTGATTTATAGATACCATTACACCGAGATTCATACAGGTCGCGATAACCTGATTGATAGGTACTTCCATCATGTTTGCAAGGTCGTTTGCAGTCACAAACTCAGTAATTTTGAGTATTGTGCTCTCCGCCTCACGACGCTGTGCTATTTCTTCTTCACGCTGGTGGAACTCTTCTCGTTTTTCCTTGCGCCATTTGGCAGCTTTCTTGCTCGGTCGGTTGGTCAGGCGTGCCAGTGTTTCACGCACCTGTTTCTGGACATCCGACTCACTGACAGCAGGTTGTTTAGCCTGCTGTCCGCGTTTCTGTCCGCGACGGTGATTATCGCGGTTAGTAGCATTATTTCTGTCTTGTGCAGGTTTCTGATTACCGTTGCGCTCGGCATTAAAACCGGGCTGCGACGCTGTGCGCTCGACATCAATTTTTTCTTTTGAGATGCGTTTGCGCTTGCGCTTGTCAGAAGTATCCGCACCCTGCTGTGTTGCTCCGCCGGTACGCTGACCGGATTTCGAACCTGATTTAGATTTCTTCTTCGGACGCATGTTGGCATTAAGAGCCGCGAGGTCGACACTTCCAACTATTTTAATCTGAGGAGTCTGTGCCACAGACTTAAACCGGTATACCCCATCAGATTCCTCGCCAGATTTATCCTCGTTTTTGGACTCAGGAAGTTCCTTAGGTTCTTCTTTAACCGGTTTCTGCTCTGTAGACTCTTCTTTCAGAGAAACAGGTTTCGGAGCTTCTGATACCTCCGAAGGCTTTTTTTCTTCTTCAGCAACATCATTTTTCGGCTCAACAACCTTTGGTGTTTCCTTAACAGGTTCTGGCTTAGACACCTCTACCGGAGCTTCCTGCTTGGGCGGCTCAACCGGCTTCTTAGGTTCTTTCTTCACAACTTCAGGTTTCACAACAGGTTTAATCGAACTTTTCGGAATGACATTGCCATTCTTATCCAACGGAAGTCCGTCAACGATTTTAAGACCTGGAGCTTTGGGCGCTTCTATCTTAACCTCCGCTGTTTTACGCGCGTCTACTTTGCGTTCTTCGCGAATGGCTTTGATTTCATTCTCAATTTTAGTTTTAAGAGCTCCGTCTTTGCCGTACTCCTGTTTGAGAAGTTCGACAGCAGTATCGTCTATTCGCGAGTTAGGATTATTGTCAACCTCGATGCCGTGGCTATGCAGGAAGGCTACGGCGGTGTTGATACCGACGTTGAGTGATTTGGCTACTTTGTTTAACTTTGTTGGCATATACTGTTGTGAGATTGTGACTTTAGTTTATATGAGGTCAGAGAGTTAAACGAGACATTTTTAGTTCTCGAATTCTGCACGGAGTACTTCGAGCACGTGGTCAACTGTCTCTTCTTCAAGGTCCGCTCCATTGAGCAATGCTTCACGCGGTGCATTAAGCACGGCTTTAGCTGTACCAAGTCCGAGGTTCTTCAATGCTTCGATAACCCATTCTTCTATTTCGTCATTGAATTCATCAAGATAAATATCTTCTTCTTCAATATCACGATATACATCTATGTCATATCCGGTAAGCATTGATGCAAGCTTGATATTGAGTCCGCCTTTGCCAATGGCAAGCGATACCTCTCCCGGATTTAGAAATACCTCGGCTTTATGTGCTTCGGGATTAAGACGTATCGATGTCACCTTTGCAGGACTCAATGCACGCTGTATCATGAGTTCCGGATTGGATGTATAAGGAAGCACATCGATATTCTCATTGCGTAGTTCGCGTACAATACCGTGAATACGAGAACCCTTGACACCCACACATGAACCTACAGGGTCAATGCGGTCATCGTAGCTCTCTACAGCTATCTTGGCACGCTCGCCGGGAATACGGGCCACTTTCTTTATAGTGATTAATCCGTCGAGGATTTCAGGTACTTCCTGTTCAAAAAGACGACGAAGGAAGCGTTCGTCTGTGCGGCTTACAATGATTTTAGGATTGTTGTTGGGATTATCAACACGCTTAACGACAGCGCGTACTGTGTCTCCCTTGTGGAAGAAGTCGGACGATATCTGCTCCTCTTTAGGCATGATGAGCTCGTTCTGGTCATCATCCATTAGAAGTATTTCGCGCTTCCAAATCTGGTGTACCTCGCCTGTAATGATTTCACCTTCAAGTTCCTTGAATTTGGAATATATGGCATCTTTCTGAAGGTCAAGAATTTTAGACTGCAAGGTCTGACGAAGAGTCAGAATGGCACGACGTCCGAAATCTGCGAAGTTGATTTCTTTGGCTACTTCTTCACCTATCTCACATTCCGGGTCGATTTCGCGCGCTTGTGTCAGACCTATCTGAGTGTTGGCATTCGCCACATCACCGTCTGAAACCACTATCAGATTCTGATAAATTTCGCAGTCTCCTTTATCTGGATTCATAATCACATCGAAATTCTCATCTGAGCCAAACATCTTTGCCAGAACATTCCGGAATGATTCTTCAAGCACACTAATCATTGTGGGCTTGTCTATATTTTTGAGTTCTTTGAATTCCGCAAAGCGGTCAACCATATTCACAGACTCTTCTTTCTTTGCCATGGGGTGGTATATTAGAATTGTAGTAAGTATTTCGTATATTTTACGTCAGAGTAAGGGAATGTATATCTCACCTCCTCGAGAGAAGGACGTTTTTCTCCCTCGCGTTTCACTTTTTCTTCAACGACAATGGTAAACTCATTCTCGCCGGCGTCAGAAAGCTTTCCGCGCAATTTCTTACCCTCGGCTGTCAGCACCTCGACATCGTTACCAAGATTTTTAACGTACTGAGCCTTTACCTTGAACGGCGATGTAAGACCGGCCGAACCGATTTCAAGTTCATAGTCCTCTTCATCTCTATCAAATTCAGCTTCGACAGCACGAGTCAAATCGGCACAGGCATCTATGTCTACACCTTGAACACCGTCTATCTCTACCACTATGCGATTGTCAGCAGACACGCTGACATCCACAAGAAAATATTCGGTATCTTCAAGACGCTCAACTATGAACCGCTCGAGTTTATCTTTGTCTATCATGCTATGTTTAGTAACTTTTTAGTCTTGTTATAAAATTGGAGGAAGCCAATGGCCTCCTCCGGTGTCACTCTGCAAAGGTATATATTTTCTTCCTATTATCCTAACTCTCCCGTACAAGCCGGTAAGATAACCTATTTCTATTTTGAAATTTTAACTATATTTAACTAAAAATAACAGTCAGAATATCTTTTGATTTAATATTTCCTGTTCCCGGCAAATGGATGGCATAATATTTAAGTAGGACATCCAGCATGTGCCGACGGAGTTCTCCGTTCAAACGATAGGCACGTAGATTTGTCATTGTCATACGCATCAATACAGGTATATGCCCTGCCTCAAAGGGAGGAACCACATCAGAGTGTGGCGGAGGCAACTCACTGAAGCGACCTTCCCTCATATCGAACCAGGAACCATTCCTGACATTCGAAACATCAGGACTGATGCCACAATACCTGAGCAGCCCGATAAGCATGGCTATATGGGCATTTGCAGCTCCCGCTCCCTGCGCATCGTTAATACCCCGCAGCGAATCTACTATAAAGTCGAACATTGCGGCATCAGGTGGCATCTCTCTGAGAAGCTTGTTCAGGAATTCGGCAATAAATATACCGACGCACGATTTCATAGGATTCATTCGTAGCTGGCGAAGCACCGTTACAGGGGCAATGTTGCCAAGCCGACCAAGAGCATTTCCCGCATCAAGTTCTGCATCCGCATACAATATAACCGGAGGTGTGAGCATCGAGCGGCGCATGCGACCTGCTTTGGATGTGCCGACTCTACTTACGAGGGAAACACGCCCCCTTTCGCGCGTATATAGTGTCACTATGTCCGCTCGGTCGGAATGACGGACAACCGAAAGTACAATGGCTGTAAGTTTCTCTTTCATATACCGTCAATCCCAGCGATTCAGCACTCTTAATTCTTTAGGATATAGATTATTGCTGCGATTGCCGAGATTTTTTACTAACCCAAGAGGTAATCCTCCTGACGTGAGTATTACAAAACCCTTAGGTGCATCAGAGGGCAACAGTACGGCTTCGCGGCGAAGGTATTTTGCAGCCAACGTATCATCTATTTCGACTGAAGGCAGCGACTCATCAAGCAATCCGCACATTACGGCATGGTGAGCCGGTATGAAATCATGACCCTTAACTGTGCCAAAGTGTACTCCTGCAGAAAGTGTACGCACAGTTGCTTCAACCTTCTTGAAATCATCTATCAGCGATGTACGTCGTGCATAAATATTTTGTCCGTCTGAAAGCAGAGTAAAACCACCAGGTGGTTTAATAGGACAATCTACAGGTCTCAACGACTTATTTTTGCTGCCCCGCGCCATCCTATACCTGTGTTCCACAGAATCTTCCGGCTTTTGAATCACTGATAGAAACAACCCTTCGGAATTAGTTGTATGAGGCATGAAAATAAAATATTCGAATTGACCGTTCGACACAGAGTTCATCCCTTTAATTCGGGGAGTAGCCGGCATAGCACCCTTCTCTTCAATCATACGTTCAATCTGCCGCTGGTTTTCAAGCGGCGAGAAAGTACATGTGCTGTAAACGAGATGACCGCCGGGCCGCAGGGCAGTCCACGCGTTATCAAGAATTTCAGCCTGCAATTCAGCACAAGAAGCATTCAAAGCCAAAGACCATTGAGTGCGGGCGATTTCTTCCTTGCGCATCATTCCTTCTCCTGAACATGGAGCATCGACTGCGATAATGTCGAAGAAATCCGGTAAACCACGAAACGCTGAAGTATCGGCCGATGTAATTGCTATGTCGGGATAACCCCATTTCATAAGGTTTTCTTTTAGCGCATCAACACGAGATGAAGTATATTCATTAGCAACCACAAATGAACCGTCGGGCAGAGCATTGATTGCTGCAATCGTTTTCCCCCCCGGGGCTGCACAAAAATCTGCAAATCTCAGCGGAGTATTCCCGGCTAAAGCTTCAATGACAGATTCGTATATCATTGAGGCTGGTTCTTGAACGTAAAAAACACCCTGGTGCAGACGCTGGCTTTGTGTAAAGACTGGTCGGGAGGTCAATCTGTAGCCGGACTTACACCATTCGACGGTAGCGGCGTGGTCAAACCATTCAGGCATCGGGGCGGATTTTCGCCTGTTCAAACGGACTCCTACTGACGGCAGTGAATTCAAAGCATTGAAAAAATCATCAGCTTCATCGCCAAGCTGCACCCGCATTCTCGATATAAATTCCTCTGGCAACGGACTTTTTATATTCATAGTGGCAAATTTAATAAAAATTACCGACATTTGTATAAGTCATCGTATACTCTATAATCGTAAATTTGCAAAACATTAAACTAAGAGCACTCAAAAAATTTACAGTTTAGCATGTAAATTTCAAGTCTAACGTTCATCGCAATGATTTTAGGTTAATAAATGTGATTTTTAGTAAAACACAATCGAAAGAGTCCACCCGAAAAGCCTTGATACTTTCAGGTGGACTCTATTTCTTATCTCCTTCCACAAAAAGGTTTTTCATGTAGTAAACATGCGATAAAGCTGGGTGAGACAAACAGTCTAATCTTAGACTGTATTTTAAGGTTTAAATAAAACTATTTTTTCAAAAGGCTCTCAACCTCACTTTTTAACAATGGCATGTGGTTAATAACAATACCCCATAAAATATCCGGCTTTAACGAATCATAAGAATGAATAACAAAATTACGGGTATCAACCACTTTCCTTGCAGCGGTTATTGGAATATCTGGTTCAATTTTCAAAACTTGATTCATTGCTTCCCCATAATCTCGATATTCCGTTCTACGCCTCTTCTAAAAAGTGTGTCATTGCAGAATGTGGCATATTCTTTTGGACGACCAATCAGAAACGACTCTATTTCCAAGATTGAAGAGAGAATATCAGATAGATATTTTCGTAATTTCCTATCCATAAATCAAATGTTTGGTTTCTTCAAGTTCTTCCTTAAAGTAGGGATTCTTAACTGAAGTTTCATCTACCAAGTCAACATCTCTGCCAAACAAGGTTTTCAATGCATAGTAGAAATCGAAAAAGTTATCGGCATAATTATTGTGGTCTATCTCGGAATTAAAATTCACAAGAATATCTACATCACTGTTTTCGTTGAATCTCGCTGTTAGAATCGAGCCAAAGACATACAACTTACTCACCTTATACTTTCGACATAGGGCAAATAGTTTTTGTATGTTATCGTTTATAAGGTGCATGATTGCTTCTTTAATCAATTACAAAGTTATTGATTTTATTTGAAATAGCCAATGTATGTTTTGCTCATAAATTAATAGCCCCGCATATTTATACACGAGACTATTAATTAAACTATAATATATTAGCATTATTCCCACTCGATTGTGGACGGTGGTTTTGACGAGATGTCATAAACAACACGGTTTACCCCACGCACCTTTCGGATGATTTCGTTGCTTACGTCTGCAAGAAATTCCCAGGGCAATCTGCTCCATGTGGCAGTCATACCGTCGGTCGAATTGACAGCTCTCAAAGCTACTACATTTTCATAGGTACGCTCGTCACCCATAACGCCAACACTGCGAATTGGCGTCAGTATAGCTCCTGCCTGCCATACTTCATTGTACAATCCACTCTTGCGCAGTGCTGATATAAAGTAATGGTCGGCTTCCTGGAGTACTCTAACTTTTTCAGGAGTGATATCTCCGAGGATACGTACGGCAAGTCCTGGACCGGGGAAGGGATGACGGCCAATCAGTGTATCGGAAATACCCAGTGCACGGCCCACACGACGAACTTCGTCCTTGAAGAGCAGACGCAATGGCTCTACAAGCCTAAGATTCATTTTCTCGGGCAACCCACCCACGTTGTGGTGACTCTTGATTACCATACCTGTTATGGACAAGGATTCAATGACGTCAGGATATATCGTTCCTTGGGCGAGCCATTTGATATCCTTAAGTTTGTGTGCCTCTCGGTCGAAAATATCGATAAAGCCTTTGCCGATGATTTTGCGCTTACGCTCAGGCTCCGTCACCCCTGCCAACTCTTTATAGAAGTAATCGCGGGCATCAACTCCTATAACGTTCAGCCCCATATCGGCATAACTGTTCATCACATCTTCAAACTCGTTGAGACGCAACAGACCGTTATCTACAAAAATACAGGTGAGATTATGACCGATAGCTTTATTGAGAAGAACGGCCGCCACTGTTGAGTCAACACCTCCGGAGAGTGCCAGTACCACTTTGTCGTCGCCAAGTTTCTCACGTAGAGAGGCAACCGTTGATTCTACGAAAGAATCCGGTGTCCAGTCCTGACGGCAGCCACATACGGATGCCACAAAGTTTTGAAGCACAATCTTACCGTCTTCGCTGTGATAAACTTCCGGATGAAACTGCACTCCCCAGGTCTGTTCTCCTTCAAGACGGAAAGCGGCGTTCTTCACATCAGCCGTAGAGCCAACATTCTTGAAATTATCCGGTGTATCGACGATAGAATCTCCATGACTCATCCATACTATTGAATGGTCTCTTACTCCGGTCATCAGCGGGTCGGAGTTATCATGCCATACGAGCTCCGCTTTTCCATATTCGCGGCTGTCTGACGATGCTACACGACCGCCCAAGGTGTGAGCGAGATATTGTGCTCCATAGCAGATACCGAGCAGCGGATATCGTCCGCGAATGCCCGAAAGGTCTATCTGCAAGGCCTGCGGGTCGTTTACTGAGAAAGGACTGCCCGAAAGGATGACACCACGTATGGCCGGGTCGTCAGCCGGGAATTTGTTGTAGGGCAGAATCTCACAATACGTATTCAGTTCTCTGATACGCCGCGCAATAAGCTGCGTGTATTGAGAACCGAAATCCAGAATGATGATTTTTTCTTGCATCTGTGGGATTATAGTAATTATTATCTCGTTGTTATTTCAGTCGTTGAATAAGTTCAGGGTCTCCGGCTATCCACACCGTATCTCCTACTTCGAGTCGTGTGTCCGGACGCGGGTTCATGTAGTCGCTGTCTCCCCGGCGGATTTTAACTATCATCGAGTGATACTCATCGCGCAGATTTGTATCGCCGATTGTATGTCCGGCCAAAGGAGAACCGGGGGTAAGTCGTATGCTGCACAATTCAGTACGTGGGCGCACCTTACTTACGGTCTGCGCTTCACGGGCATGTTTCTCAATATCATCATTAAGATGTTTGATTTGGTCGTCAGTACCGATAATGCCTATTACATCGCCTGGGAATATTCGGGTTTCTTTATCAGGGAGAGGCAGGAATTGTTCGCCACGGGTTATACTGTAGACACTTATGCCGTAGTCTCTTCGCAAATGCGAATCAATCAGGCGGTCGCCTACAAACGG
Organism: uncultured Sangeribacter sp.; assembly: GCA_964452865.1. GTDB lineage: Bacteria > Bacteroidota > Bacteroidia > Bacteroidales > Muribaculaceae > Lepagella. The sequence goes on from CAYVNJ010000038.1 coordinate 9,233, forward strand.
AGCTGTAGCACCAACTCTTACATAAGCCAGGTGTATGTCGCTGACGAGCTTGTTGTTCACACCGGTCCGTGTATTTTCGCGCACATTGAGATTATTAAGGAATTTGCGTTCCATATCTCTGTATCTGAATTTTATTCGGCTTGAGGCAAGCAGAACAATCAATGCCATATATAAAACTCCGCAAAGCCAGCCAATAAGCGTGGAATATGTCAGCGAAACCATCCATACGATAAAGAACAATGCCACAAGATAACGGACTATCGTCATGACGACCAGAGGAACATCATAAAAAGCTGCCGACGAATGCAGCTTCATCCTCTCGTCGGGACGCAGCGAACCATACGACAATGCGATGAGAAACGGCGACATTGCCGCCAGTGTCACTATCACTCCCAGAACCCGGCCAAAATTGGCGAAATGTGAAATCATCAGAGGGAAGAGATAAATGTTCGCAAGATTGACTATAGCAGTCAGCAACACCGAATACAGAACAATTCGCCACAGGTAGCGTGAAATTATAGCTCGCCACAACTGGCGTGTCTCGTTTGTATCGCTCTCCTGCTTTGAATAGCGGTCTATAAGGAAATTAAGTCCCTTAGGCAAATGCCTTTCAATATAGCGGTAAGCCGGGTCGGCCATTTTGATGAAATATGGTGTGGTGAAGATAGTGATAACCGACACGGCTACTATTATCGGATATAACGATGGTTTCAAGACTCCGAGTCCCATGCCGAGCGAAGCTATGATGAACGAAAATTCACCTATCTGCGTCAATGTAAAGCCACTTTCGACTGCAATTCGGAGAGTCTGTCCGGTCACGAGCATGCCGGTGGTTCCGAATATAATCATTCCGCAGATGACAACTGCTGCCAGGATTAGTATCTGCCCCCAGTATTCGGCTATAACTCCTGGGTCGACCATCATACCTACCGAAATGAAAAAGACTGCACCGAAAAGGTCCTTTACCGGCTGAACCACACTTTCGATGCGCTCGGCCATTGTAGTGCCCGCCAGTATAGAGCCGGTGACAAATGCACCAAGTTCGAGCGAGAAACCGCACGAAACTGAAAAAATAGCCATCACGAAACACAACCCCATAGAAACAATCAGCAGTGTCTCATCATTAAGATACATACGCGAACGCGTCAGGAATGTCGGCAGGATATACACTCCAACCACGAACCATATTATCAGGAAGAACAGCAGTTTGCCCACAGTATAAATGAGTTCCATACCTTGTATGTCGCCCACTGCCAATGAAGATAGCAAAACAAGCATCAATACGGCAAAAAGGTCCTCGATTATAAGCACTGCAAGCACCAGAGAGGCAAACTTCTTCTGCCTCATACCCAAGTCGCTCAATGACTTAATGATGATAGTTGTCGACGACATGGACAACATACCGCCGAGAAATATCGAGTTGATTGTACTGAAACCAAGCAATGCGCCAACCCCAAAGCCGGCGAGCGTCATACCGGTAATGATGATTAACGCCGTACCTATGGCCGAGCTTCCGGCGTTTATCAACTTCTTGAAACTGAATTCCAGTCCGAGAGTAAACATGATTATCACTATACCCAGTTCTGCCCAGAATTCAATATTATCGAGATTGGATATCGACGGCAGATATTCAAATTTCGGACTTGCGAGAAAACCGGCCAATATATATCCGAGAATGACAGGCTGCTTGAGTTTCTTAAAAATCAGTGTGACTATTGCCCCGAGCAAAAGTATCCAGGCAAGGTCGGCTATAAGGCCTTCCGTATGTCCGGCTTCGGCCGCTGCGCCGGCACTTTCAGGAGACGCCATGGCAGTCATTGCCACAAGAAGCATGGTCAGAAGAGTCAGAAATCGGGTCATAGTCGGCAGGGATGAAAGTTTAATTATATATGCTGGTCTATCTGGGTGGTCAAATTTATTCCGATTGTCGGTGAACAGCCTCTCAGCTGCCCGAACAGAGCCGGGATGTCTGTATTACGCTCAAGAAGAACCACCAGACTAAGGACACATTCTTCCGACTGATAGTCGATATTGAGGTAATATGTGGTAAGCACGGCTTTCTGGCATGCCAGCTGTTGTTTTATGCGGTTTATGTCAGGCTCTGTTGTCTTGAGCCGCATGTTTATGATTTTGGTATCGTGACCTATGCGATGCCGCTTCTCCCAAGACTCGAAACATGTCAGTATAAGCAATATCAGTATCGTCGCCACAATAGACTCGAAATACATTCCTACTCCGATAGCCATGCCTATGGTAGCCACCATCCAGATGCCGGCGGCTGTTGTGAGCCCACGTATCGAGCCGCGCTGCTGAATCATTGCTCCACCACCGAGAAATCCCACTCCGGTGACAACCTGAGCAGCTATTCGGCCGGGGTCGCCGTTCTTCAATCCGAGAAATTCCTGAGGGACGTAGATAGACACAAGCATTGCCATGCATGCCCCCATGGAGATAAGGGCGAACGTACGCACACCGGCTACCTGCCCTTTGCGTTTACGTTCCCAGCCTACTGCCGCACCAAGCGACATCGAAAGGACGAGACGCAACAACCCGTTGAAAAAGTTTATCTCCTGCGCGGTGAAGGCATCGGCAAGAAAGGTCAATGTCTGCGTCACTCCGTTCATACCGCAAAGTTAATAAATTTTAGAGAAATTGGCTCAAATGAACGAATCTTTACGACGGATTTTTATCCGTATGGCATCATCCGGAACTTTTTCGACAACCAACGCAAGATGTCCGCCACCACCGGCACCAATCATTTTCCATGCCAGCGCGTGTTCTCGCCATTTCTCGATATGCTCCGCCACCCCGGGTTGCATCATGGCCGGAAACATGGCAAGCTGAGCATTGAAAGAATCGCTGAATGCACCGGCAAAAGAATGTAGGTCCCGCTTCATTATAGCATTCCAGCAATTCTCCGCAGCTGCAGTCAAAGCCTTCACTTTTACTGGTGTTATATCCTTACCTTCCACTACAGAGCAGTTCGGACGCCTCGGAAACATGGGCACGATGCACAGATGCTCCTCAAGCCATGTCAGTATCTTCTCGTCGTGGCATGATTCAATTTTTGTAGGCCAGTAATGACCGTCGTAGAAATGGCGTGTCAATCCGGACATACAGATGCCTATTGCATCCTGAGCACCAGAGATATACCCTTCTTTCTCAGGGTCGTTCTCAAAGCAGAACAACAGCCTGGCCAACATTTCTTCGTTATAGTTCGGCAACTCGTATGGCCATATCTTCCGGGCGGCGTTACGTGTGGATGTCGACATACCGCCTCTCTCCATAAAATCATACGTCGGCTCAATTGATATGGTCAACGCCCACCCGGCTCCATGCTCCGACACATAGGGCTGGTCTATCCACGTACCGGCCAAATCGACCCTATACGGCAGATGCGACTTTACTTTAGTACGCAATGATGTTGTAGACCGCGCTTCCAGATTGTCATCCGGAGTCCGCTCAAGTTCTATATATTCAATTCCGAGTTTCCGGCATAGTTCCCGTTTGTCATCGCTGCCTCCGTCAGTATTGACGACGAATATGTCCGGCTTAACAATCTCAAGTGTCGAGAGAAAATCAAGCATTCCGCTGCCTTTGTTGATATACGCGTCTTTAACATAGCGTATTGCCTTGACCATATAAAGACGCTCCTTTTCGGAATATACTGTCTTGCGATTTTTCAGACTTTCCACGGTCTTGTCAGAGCCTATGCCTACATACAGGTCGCCATATTGGGCGGCAGCTTTGAAAAAAGCCACATGACCCGAGTGCAACATATCATAACACCCCGATACGAATACCTTTTTTTTGTTTTCAGTCTTCATTTTATCTTCGAATAATAATCACATGTAATTCTGTTGCCCTCTCACAGTTCGTCATCATCGCCCGAGATGCCTGTATGACGTCGGAGCAATCGCGCCGCCACTTTGCGCCACCGTCCTGATGAGAATGGCGAAGCAACCGGAGCACTCTGTATCTCCTGGCTTATGGCATCGCCGCTGTCGGCCGTCACGGTAGCCTCGCCAAACTGTTCGGGATATATAATCAACAGGTTCTGACGCGAAAAATAACGGTCCAGAAATCCCGGCAACGATTCAAGTTCGCTGCTGTATGACACGGAAGTGCGACGCGCCGCTATGACGGCGAGCAAATCATCGTCATGAATATGTGCAGACAGACGTATGAAGTCGTCCCAGCTTTCGAGTGTACGATAGCGATGATGAAAGTCCCGGGATAAACGTCCTATCTCACGGCGTATATGCTTCTGAGTAGCTGCAAAAGTCATAAACACCACTTCCGACCCGAGTTCAGCACCGAGATTGGCAATACGGTCTATCCACTGCGGAAAGCCGGTCTCATACTCTGCCTTAGGAGGCACAAGCACGATGATACGGTTAAGAGTATTTGCCGGAATATAAACCCTTGTCATGAGTATCATGCGGTTGGTAGCGCCGAGCAGATGCTCCGTCATGGAACCGTAGAAAGTATCCACAATGTTCTGACGCCGGTGAAGACCCATCATAACTTCTGTACACTCCCGCTCTTTGAGCACATTGACAAGACCGCTGACTATATTGATGTCATAACGTTCGAGACTCTCTACTTTGACATCGGCAGCAGCGGCAGCTTTTACTGCAGCGGTAAGAGCCACCCTGCCCGTATCTGTCCGGCCGGCCGATTCATCGTTACGCACAAACAAAGCAGTAGTCGTACACTTGCCGTGCAGCGGACGCATCAGAAGAGCAAGTCTCATCAAGCCTTCTGTGGTTATAGGATTTGCCACAGCCACAAGCTGACGGGCTCCGCTGGGCATATTACATTTTTCCTGTTCGAGTTCACGCTCTGCCATGTGGATAGTGAGCCGTTTGGCCGATTGCTCCGTAACGACAGATGCCACCGTGCAACACACCAATATCATCAGCACCGCACCATTCATTATTTCCTCATTGAGCAGCCCGTAGCGAAATCCAATCATCGTGGCAGCAATCGTGGCAGCCGCTTTTCCGGCCGTCAATCCGAACATTATCTTGCGCGATGTTCCGTCCATACCGAACAGTCCTTGCGCGGCAAAAGCCGCCAACCATTTGCCTGAAAGCGCCGTAAGGGTCATAACGCCGGCAATCATCAATGTGTGCCAACCCTCGAATATCACACGGATATTTATCAACATTCCTACACCAATCAGGAAATAGGGAATAAAAATTGCATTACCGGCAAATTCTATTCGTGTCATCAGCGACGACCGCGGCGGCACAAACCGGTTAAGAACCAGTCCAGCATAGAAAGCGCCGAGAATAGCCTCAAGACCAATAAGGTTTGCCAACAATGAGAAGACGAACACCATCGACAATATATAGATGAACTGCGTGAGAGGGTCGGACACTTTCCTGAAAAACCGTTTTGAAAGCCATGGCACTCCTAAGCCGAGCACTGCGGCATATACAGCAGTAAGCACAATCAGACGCCCGAGACGCAGAGCGTCGACCCTTTGGAGAGTGTGTGCGTCTACCACCCCGGCCAATATCAACAGGGCAAGCAGCACAGCCACTATCGTACCGCAAACGGAAATGACCGCCGGTTTGGTATTATTCAGGCCGAAGCGGCTTACTATAGGATAGGATATAAGTGTATGCGAGGCATACATCGAGCCAATCAGCATGGAGGTAGACAACGATGTACCGAGAATCAGCGATGAAGTCAGCAGGCCGAGCCCGAGCGGTATGGCAAAACTCAGCAAACCGAACACAAACCCGCGCCTCGAGTTCTGGCGAAGATGATACATGTCAATCTCCACACCCGCCAGAAACATCAGATAGAGGATGCCCACCTCTCCGAAAATCTCAAAGCTGGCATCTCGCGACAATATGTTGAATCCGTGTGGCCCGACAGCCATACCAGCCACAATGATACCCACAACGTATGGTATCTTCAACCGACTGAAAATAAGAGGTATAATCAGAATAATAGCGAGTACTACAAGAAATATCGCTACCGGTTGGGTCAGTGGAAAAGTATAGGGCATGAATGAGGCGGGATTAATGACGGCCCGTCTTTACAGGAGCATCCGAAAACCTATTTGGAAATTCCATTTTGATGCGTGGGTGAGACATCGCATACCATACCATGCCTATGCCAAGCAACACAAACGGTATGCTGAGCATCTGGCCAATATTAAGGCCATATTTGCCAATCATCTCATACTCAGACGACACCTGCACATTCTTGATAAACTCAATAAGAAAACGCGGCAGAAAAATTCCGATAAAAAAGATTCCGGTAATCAGCCACGGGCGTTCCTCGGCATTACGCTTCCAATACATCCACATGAGTAATCCGAATAAAACGAAGTAGCACAACGCCTCATAAATCTGAGTTGGATGTGCAGGCATAGTCTCGCCGTTGCGCAAAAATACAAATCCCCAGGGCAAATCTGTATACCCACCGTAGATTTCGCTGTTCATCAGATTTCCCAGGCGGATTAGTCCGGCCACCAACGCTGTCGGTATCACGAGCTTGTCCAATGTCCAGGCCGGACTTTTCTTAGTCACTGTCCATGAAAAAATCAGGACTCCTATAAATAATGCTATCGTGCCGCCATGACTGGCAAGGCCGCCATTCCAGATTTCAATGATTTCGCCGGGATGTTTCGAATAGTAGGGCCATTCATAAAAGAACACATGCCCGAGACGCGAACCGACAATCATTCCGACCACAACATATATAAATAATATACCGAGCCATTTTTCAGGAGCACCTTCATGTTTGAACATACGTGCCACCATGTCATACCCTAAAAGAAGACCGACAGCAAATGCCAATCCATACCATCTCACAGAGAGCGGTCCGATACTGAACATGACGGGGTCGGCGTTCCAATAAACTAAATCAAGCATAATCAGATTATTTTGACAATGCAAATTTAGTCATAACCAACCATACTGCCAAACTCGCCTCACATCGGCTGTATTTTTTGCACTCGAAAAGCGAAAACTAATTTTTTATTTCCCAAATTTGCATTATTGAAAATATTTCGTTAAGTTTGCCCATTATTAATCAAAACTACACGCATATGAAATTACTCAAACTAACTTTTGTATTGTTGGCAGGGCTGTGTCTTGCGGCATGTACAAACGACAAAGATGACCTTCTGAGCGGAACAATTGAGAAACAGGAGGCTGTTCGCGATACAGATATAAAAACTCCGTTTATTAATTATATACGAGGCAATGAACTCCCCGACTATAATAACAAGCTATATTACAAAAATCAATATTCAGGGTTGGAAATATTGTTTGAAAATGTATATATAACAGTAAATACGCCAGACCTTTCCGACACAATGAAATCTTGGGCTGCAGCTGTAAGGGTCATTAATGGCGACGGGGAAAATATCATACTTCCTCAGATTGCAAATATGTCGTTTGTAGACTCAAACGGAGATGTAAATCATACGACATACAAACCTATGGTGATAGGTTGGAGATATCTTGCCCCCTTCAAGGAAGGAATACCTTACTCATTCAAAAGGATGTACGTTCCTAAACAATATAAGGTAGCCAATACTGTCAAGGGGGACAGACCAATGGATGCAAAAATTTTTATGGACGATTTCACGGATAACATGCTTGAATACATCTATATCGATACTGACTACAATGACCCGGTGCAGGTTTGCTCGATTAACGGTGCATTATATTCGTTCGATATGAAGACCTTCCAGCTATGCCCTATAGGACGCAAGGGACATCTGGTGTTGGCCGAAGGAACAGAGGTTATAGCTGCCAAATCGTTCGCAAAATGCCTCAACCTGAACGCGATTACTATTCCGGCATCAATCAAAAAGATAGAAGCAAACGCTATCTCGAACACTCCCAAACTGAAGGTAATAAATATTCTGGCTATAACACCTCCGGAGGTTGAAGCCAATGCATTCGGGCCGTACGTGCTGACAAGCACAATCCGTGTGCCTGCCGGCAGCGAAGAAGCATACCGCAACGCGCCGGGATTTTCTGCCTGCAAGAAAATCGAAGGCTATAACTTCTAATTCAACATCATACGGCAGCACCAACCGATGTTTCGCCAGGATTTATAAATGTTATAAAATGTAAAAATTTTGATTTTTTTACGATAAATTTTGGAGGTAACAAAAAAAGCACTACTTTTGTGCCCGGGTAAGTCCTGCACGACTTGCTCCCCGTGAATCCCCCCAGATCTTGACCGAAGCAAGGGTAGCGGGTTGAGCGGTGCGATGCAGCAAGCTTGCCCACTCGCCTCTTTAGCTCAGTTGGCCAGAGCACGTGATTTGTAATCTCGGGG
>CAYVNJ010000039.1:0-17299 GCA_964452865.1 uncultured Sangeribacter sp.
TTCAATGGATAGAATGGAGGATTCCGGTTCCTCAGATTAGGGTTCGATTCCCTACGGGTGTACAAATTAAGGAGAGTTAAACACAAGTGCTGCCGGCAGACGAGGAGTCTGCCGTCGGTGCATATGTACATCTACATTATGAGACATTTAAGACAGACCTTTCTCATCGGAACAATGACAATGGCATCATTACTGTTAACAACCGGAGCACAAAGCCGCTACGACATGCGATTTGAAAATTATCCTGTATACAACGGCGATGACCTTGAGCTGAAAGTTGACAGCAACGGCACTCATTTCTGCCTATGGAGTCCGGAGGCCGAAGATGTTCAGGTCATGCTTTACACAGACGGTCGGACAGGTGATGCATATAAGACACTCGACATGACTGCAGATAAATCGACCGGTACATGGAGAGCATCGCTGCCGGAGCAACTCTTAGGTCAGTTCTATACATTCAGAGTGAAACATAATGGAAAATGGCTTGAAGAAACACCCGGTGTCTGGGCAAAAGCTACCGGAGTCAACGGTCTGCGCGCTGCCATTATCGACATGAACACCACCGACCCTGAAGGCTGGAAAGAAGACCGTGGACCGGAAGTGAGTAACTTTGAAGATGTAGTGATATACGAAATGCACCACCGCGACATGTCAATGCATCCGAATTCCGGAATTGCTAACAAGGGTAAGTTTATCGCACTCACTGAGAAAGGCACTGTTGCCCCCGACGGACAGAAAACAGGTATTGACCACCTGAAAGAATTGGGAATAACCCATGTGCATATCCTGCCGTCGTATGATTTTAATTCTGTTGATGAAACACAGTTGCCATCCAACACCTACAACTGGGGTTATGACCCTGTAAACTATAATGTGCCCGAAGGTTCTTACTCTACAAATCCATCAGAGCCGGGCGTGCGCATCAAAGAGATGAAACAGATGATTAAGGCTCTACATGATGCGGGAATAGGAGTAATCATGGACGTGGTGTATAATCACACCGCTGAGAACGACGGCTCAAATTTCGAACTGACAGCACCAGGATATTACCACCGGCATTGGGATGACGGACGCTACTCCGACGCATCAGCCTGCGGCAATGAAACAGCTTCCGAGCGACAACAAATGAGTGACTATATCGTAAATTCCGTAAAGTATTGGGCAGACGAATATCATATTGACGGTTTCCGCTTTGACCTTATGGCTATTCATGATACGGAAACAATGAACCGTGTGGCTTCTGAACTAAAAAAAATCAATCCTTCAATATTTGTCTACGGCGAGGGGTGGACGGCATCAGACTCACCTCTGGCACTGGAGCGGCGTGCACTTAAGGAAAATGTATCGGCAATGGAAGGTGTAGCCGTCTTTTCAGATGATATACGCGATGCTGTCAAAGGTCATTATTCAGACGCGTCGGGGCGAGGATTCGCATCCGGTCAGCCGGGCCTTGAGGAAACTGTCAAAATAGGCATTGTTGCTTCCACAGCACATCCTCAGGTTGACTATACAAAAGGGAACTATGCAAAAAAGCCATATGCATCTTCGCCGGGCATGATTGTCAACTACGTATCTTGTCATGATGACCTCTGCCTGACAGACAAACTGCGCACCTCTATGCAGGATGTTCCCGACTCAATACGCAAACGTGTGGCGCGACTGGCACAGACAATAGTATTCACAAGTCAGGGCACACCTTTCATGTTCGCAGGAGAAGAAGTGTGGCGCGACAAGCAGGGAGTGCATAATTCGTACAAAAGCCCTGACTCAATCAATGCAATAGACTGGAGTCTGAAAGGAGAAAATATTGACCAGTTCAATTATTACCGCAACCTGATAGCACTGCGCAAAGCTCACCCGGCGTTCCGTATGACAAGTGCCGACCAGATAGCGCGACATATCGTATTCGACAATATTGACCAGGAGACGACGCCCAACCTCGTATCGTATGTTATAAAAGGGAATGCCAATGGCGACGAATGGAGCGACATCCAGATAGTTTTCAACGGTTCGGATAAAACACGCACCGTGAATATTCCTAAAAGTAAATGGAAAGTGATAGCCCGCGACGGAGAACTCAATGCCGAAGGGCTTGGCGAGAGCCGTGGAGGCAGGATTGATGTAGCACCATATTCGGCCCTGATACTTGCAAAGGATTAAAAAACCAACCGAATGTTATAATAGCCAAACCTTTTTAGGGCTACGGAATATTTTATTATTTTTGCGGAAGTTAAGGAAATTTGCACGTGGAAGAAGGAAAGACCCCTGAAATCAATAAAGGCGGCAAACGGCTCCCCAAGTGGCTTCGTGTGACCGCACGGGCACTTCTATGCCTTATTGTTTTCATCCTCCTTGTACCTGTACTGATTTACCTTCCACCGGTACAAAATCTTCTTAAGGACATTGCCTGTAAGGAAATATACAAGGCTACCGGCATGAAAGCCGGTATAGAACGGTTTCGACTTAAATTCCCGGTCGATATAGCGCTTGACGGAGTATATATCCTTGATACCGGTGGCGATACCATGGTACGGGCAAACTCATTGGTGGCAGATATAAGGATGAGGCCACTGCTTTCGCTCAACGTAGATGTAAAAAAGATAGATTTGCAAGAAGGATACTACCGCATGGTATCGGCAGACTCCTCGTTGATTATGAAAATAAAGGCCGGTCATCTGGCGGTGGACGGAGGTTCTTCCATGGACATACGAAACAGCCGGCTGAAACTCAACGAAGCATTGCTCGAGGACGGCAGCGTAGACCTCTACATGAATATCTGGAAGCAGAAAAACGAGCCTAAAGACACTACATCGACACCGTTCTACATTGAAGCTAAACACCTACAACTTAAGAATTTCGGGTTTGCCATGTCGATGTTGCCAACCATTGATACCCTTGATTTCCGTACTGCCGGACTTGATGTACGCAATGGAGTCGTCGACCTGGCCAACAATGTAGTGGCACTTGGCAGCGTGAAAGCCTCCGAGGGCAAAGTAGTATACCTTACGCCCACGACGGAATATGTCAAGACTCATCCTGCTCCGGTTGACACAACAACAAACGAGACGCCTACCCCACCCATGACAATCCGCGGCGACAGTATAATGCTCGCCATGTTCGATGTACTGTACGCTGAAAAAGGCCATAAGCCTCTGGAAGGATTTGATGCTTCATATATCAGCCTGACGAAATTATCTGCCGGACTGAAGGGATTCTACAATTGCGGTCCGGAAATCAGATTACCTATAACATTGCTTGAAGGTCGGGAGCGATGTGGTCTTGACATACAAAGTGGGTGCGGGCTCATAGCAATGACAGAGGGAGGAATGCAGTTCGACAACCTAAAGGTGCGGACAACCTATTCCGAAATATCTGCTACAGCCAATCTGACCAATGCATTCATGGCACTTGCACCCACGGGCATGATGAGTGTTTCGGCCGATGCAAAAATCGGCATGGCCGATGTCAAGATGTTTATGCCCTCGCTGAAACCCATGCTGGCCGGTGTGCCGTCGAAATATCCTCTTGAAGCAAGCATACAGGCTGCAGGTTCGCCGTCGGCGTTAGCTATAGACCGTCTGGATGTACGGATGCGTGGAGTAGCTGCCTTGAAAGCCAACGGTATAGTCGAGAACGTGATGCAACCCGAAAAACTTGCAGGGCGTGTACGCTTCGACGGCGCATTGGAAAATACTTCGCTTCTTGACAAGACATTAGCAAAAAACGGTCTGAAAGTCCCCCCAATGCGACTTCGAGGCAATGCATCTGCAAAAGGCAAAGCATATAGTGCCGATTTCGACCTGTTGAGTCGGGCTGGTGACATTGCAGCTCGCGGAAAGGTCAATCTGACGGCGGAAAGCTATGACGCGGATGTGGAGGTCAGAAATCTTGATGTACGCGCATTCATGCCTGCTCAGGACATAGGTCGTGTATCCGCTCATCTCAAAGCTTCAGGACGTGGGTTCGACCCCGAGAAAGTATCAACCCGCACCGACATAACAGCCGATGTATCACGCCTGAACTACATGGGGCGTGAATACGGAGACATAAGCGCCCGACTGAAACTTGAAAACGGCGAAGCAGAGGTGGATGCGGTATCATATGACCCGATGCTGGATTTCGATATAACAGGACGCGGTAAGCTGAGCCCTGACTTGTATGACATAGACCTTACAGCGCGCCTTAACAATATAGACCTCTATGCACTTGGTCTGAGCAAAGAGGTGAATTCAGGCTCAGGAAAGATAGTATTGAGCGGTACGGCGAGTCCGCGACGCTGGCTCTACGACATGACTCTCGACCTAAGCAATATAGATTGGAACTTACCCGGACAGTATATCCACCTACCAGGTCTGACATCCGCACACCTTTCAGCCACCCGCTCTTCAACAGAACTGATTGTGGCGGGCAACAGCCTGAATGTAGACTTTACCGCACAGTCACCACTCGACTCAATTGTCACACGTGTGCCTGTTGTACTGCAAACTGCAATGGCGCAGGTCGATGACAGAAATCTTAATGTGGAAGAACTTCAGCATTCTCTGCCCCAATTTGACTTGAAACTTAACGCATCGTCACGTGGACTGCTACGCAACATCACAGAAGCTGCCGAAGTGGAAATAGATACTCTATACGTTGGGCTTCACAACCGCGACCGGTTGTATGGATTTGCGGGCGCTCGTTCTATCAAAACCACATCGCTTGCCATCGATACTGCCTACTTGCTGCTGAGCCAGCGAAACAAGTTGCTCGACTACCAGATACACATGGGCAACCGGCCGGGCACACTTGATGAATTCGCGAGAGTGGATATGAGAGGCTATCTCGGCGGCAACCGTCTGTCAGCTTTCCTGACACAAAACAATATAAAGGGAGAGACGGGCTATCGACTCGGTTTTACCGCAGCTTTTGCCGATTCACTCGTCAGTCTGCATTTCACGCCTCTGCAGGCCACTATCGGATACAAACCGTGGGAAATCAATGAAGACAATCATCTGGATTACTATTGGACAAGACGAATAGATGCAAACCTTGTCGGGCAATCGGGTCAGAGCAAAATACTGCTTGAAACAGTACCTACTGACAATCCTACCGACAATGCTTTGCATGTCAACCTGCAAAAAGTTTACCTGCAGGACTTTATCCAACTTTCGGCATTCGCGCCACCGATGACGGGCGAAATAAATTCGGACCTCAACATAATATACAAAGGTAGAGCTATCATTGGTAACGGCAATATAAATGTGACAGACTTCTGTTATGACAAAAAACGTGTAGGCACTTTCGACCTGTCGATGAAAGCGGGCACGAACTTCAAAGGGGCGGTAGGAGCAAGGTTCGAACTAAGCGTAGACGAGCAGAAAGTTGCTGTTCTCGCAGGAGTTGTCCGCACTGATTCGACCTCGAACGACTATGCAGTGAACATGAAACTCAGCACAACTGGTCTGCCGTTGGCAATGGCTAATCCATTTCTCGGAGAGGATGTAGCAAAACTCGGGGGCAATCTGACCAGCGACCTCACCATGACAGGCACAATGCTCAAGCCACATCTGAGCGGCAGCCTACAGTTTGACCAGGCTACAGCCTATATCCCGATGACAGCGACCACACTTAAGTTTGAGGAACAACCAATAACAGTGGATGATAATCTTCTGAAGTTCAATAAATTCAGCATATTGGCAGAAAATGCCAATCCATTGACAATCACAGGAGAAATTAATGCCCGAAATATCAGGAATGTATTGCTCGACATTAACGCCAGTGCACAGAATATCCAGTTAGTAGGCGGCAAAAAACGTAGCTCAAGCCAGGTTTACGGACCACTGTACATGAACATCACCGCCTCTGCAAAAGGCAATCTTAACCGTATTGACATTAATGCCAACGCCTCTGTTCTGTCAGCCACCGATGTGGCTTACACACTCTCTACTTCCGCCCAGCAGATGACTCAGCAGAACATGGACAATGTGGTCAAGTTCGTGAACTTAAATGACACTACATCTGTAGCCAAAACGGACACTGTGGGCGCACCGCCCATGATGATGCGTGTCGATGCACAACTTACGATTGCCAATGGAGCTAAAGTGACCGTCAATCTGTCGGACAACGCCACCGACAAAGTTCAGCTTACACCAAACGGTACACTTTCGTATACACAAAATTACATGGGTGATATGCGCCTTAACGGACGCCTGACGCTGGGCAATGGTTTCGCCCGCTACTCGGTACCTGTAGTCGGAGAAAAAATGTTCACCTTCAATCCTGAAAGTTATATATTATGGCAGGGTGATATTATGAATCCACAACTTAACATATCGGCAGTAGACAATATGAAAGCCAATGTCAAGCAGACCGGGGGCAATTCACGGCTCATAAATTTCCTTGTGACTCTTGATGTAAAGAACACTTTAAGCGCCCCGAAGATATCGTTCGACCTATCAACCAATGACGACCTGACTGTGCAGAATGAATTAGAGTCGATGACTGCTGAACAGAGGTCCAACCAGGCCATGAATCTGCTTCTTTACAGCACTTATACGGGTCCTGACACCAAAGCAAGCGCCAACTTAGGAGGCAATCCGCTGTATTCCTTCCTCGAAAGCCAGATTAATTCATGGGCATCAAGCCACATACGCGGTGTTGACCTGTCGTTCGGAATAGACCAGTATGACAAGACTGTTGACGGCAAGAGCTCGACTACTACGAGCTATTCATACCAATTGTCAAAATCGCTCTTCAGCAATAGGTTCAAGATATCGGTAGGGGGCAATTATTCAACGGATGCAAATGTGGATGAAAACTTCGCTGAAAATCTTATAAGCGATATATCATTCGAATATATGCTCAAACAGACTACATCTATGAGCATGTATGCACGACTGTTCCGCCACACCGGCTATGAAAGTATTCTTGAAGGAGAAATAACAGAAACAGGTGTCGGTTTTGTCATGAAACGCAAACTCGGAAATCTACGTAGATTGTTCCGTTTCGGACGGCGCAGAAAACAATCTGACCTCGTGCCGCATGAAAAGATTGAGATACTTCAGGATGATACGATAGCACCACCCGATACGATAATCGACATTTATGACAGGATGTAGACTACGCATATTGCCCGCATTAGGACTGCTGATGACTGCCGTCATCATTCTGGGGGCTTGCTCTACGACCAAACGGCTCGGAGAGAACGAGGTATTGTATACTGGAGTAAAGAAAGTCAAAATCACTCCGACGGATAAGGAAAAAATTCCGTCTGGAGTCACATCGGCCATAAAGGAGGCTGTCAATGTCAAACCTAATAACCCGATGCCTTTTCTCTCTCCATACATGCGTACACCATTCCCTATAGGATTATGGGTATATAATAACTGGAGTGACTCATCAAAGGGTATCAAAGGCTGGCTCTACAAGAAACTCGTAGCGCAACCCGTATTGATTTCGTCAGTCCGCCCAGAAACACGCACACTCATGATAGAGAATGTGCTGGACCGCAACGGCTATTTCGGGTCGACCGCTACGTATGAGCTGAATTATTCCAAAAAGAACAAGAAGAAAGCCTCGATTACATACAACATCAACGTATCGAAAGGATATAAAATAGATAGTGTCATATATCTCGACAAAAACAGTGACCCTCTATGCAGAAGTATCGATTCGTTGGCACGCAAATCGGAGTATCTCACTCAAAAAGAAGTGTTCTGCGTCGACTCGTTGGAAGATGTGCGCATCAACATAACCAATCGGCTTCGCAACAAAGGCTATTATTATTTCCGACCGGAATTCATCGAGTTTCTTGCAGACAGCCTCATCAATCCAGGAAGTATCGCTCTCAAACTGACATTGGCCGACAATCTGCCGCCCATGGTTCTCAGAACTTATAAAACAGGAGATATTACAACTACTATCCACCTTGCAGGTAAACGTGACAAAGGAATTCCGGATACCCTGCATACGGACAGAGGTGATGTCATTGTCATGCGTCCTTCGCATCTGCGCAAAAACCTCATCCCGTCGTGCATAACATTCCGTAAAGGAAAAACATTTTCTGTACGCAACATGAATAATACTCAGACACGCCTGTCACGTCTGGGCATATTCAGCAATATAGAAATAACAGCCGTTCCTTCCGATACTTCGGCTGCCAACCCGAGATTGAATGTCAATATCGACTGCACTCGAGACCGCCCCATGGAGGTTTCGCTCGAAGTGAATGCCACTTCGAAGTCAAATTCATATCTCGGGCCAGGTCTGATTTTCGGTATCACACACAACAACCTGTTCGGAGGCGCGGAGAAATTTCGTATTCAGGCTAATGCTTCTTATGAATGGCAAACAGGACATAACCGCTCGTCGGTGTTCAACAGCTATGAGTTCGGACTTTCCGCCAGTCTGGCATTTCCCAGATTGCTCGCACCGAAATTTATTCCTCGAACAAAAAGGGATATTAACTGGACTACTCTCAGCATTAACGCAAGCATCCTGAACCGGCCTCACTATTTCAGATTAGCTCAATTCGGTATGGGATACCAATATGAATGGCGCTCATCGAGAAATTCGACAATGCAATTCACTCCGTTCAAACTGACTTATACCAAACTTATGCGCCCCACCCATGAGTTTGACTCTATTATGGCGGAAAATCCTGCCATTGCCATGTCTTTCCGTAACCAGTTCATACCGCAACTCAGCTATACCTACACGCTTGATAAATTTCTTGAACGTTCGAGAATGAACGGCATAACATTTACGGCACTGTTTACCGAAGCCGGCAATATTTTCGACGGTATATGGCGCGCATGTGGAGTGAAAGGTGAAAAGAAATTGTTCGGAACACCTTTCTCGCAATTTGTAAAAGGACAAGTACAGCTGATATACCGACGCCGTCTGATACGCGGCAGTGACCAATGGCTCGTGTCACGAGTATTGCTTGGTGCGGAACACGCCTACAACAATGGTAAGGAAGTTCCATACAGCGAACAATTCTATATCGGAGGCGCAAACTCAATACGCGCTTTCACCGTGCGCTCGCTCGGACCAGGTAGCTATCGTGTGCCTAAAAGTGACGTTGACGGTTATTTTGACCAGACAGGTACATTCAAGTTCGAGCTAAACTCAGAGTACCGTTTCCCTATTTTCGGGCCTCTTCACGGTGCAACTTTCATCGACGCCGGCAATATCTGGCTCTTGAAGAGCGACCCTGCACGACCCGGAGGTAAACTCGAAGGCAAGACATTCCTGCGCGACATAGCATTAGGCACCGGAGTAGGATTGCGTGTGGACATAGGAATGATAGTGATAAGAGGAGACCTCGGCTACGGACTCCACGCGCCATACGATACAGGCCGGTCCGGCTACTTCAACATAGCACTGAAAAAAGCCTTTGCCTTCCACCTGGCAATTGGCTATCCATTCTGATAGACACTCAACGATATGAATGTAAGGATAGAAAGCGGATGGCATGAAGCCCTGCATGCCGAGTTTGAGAAGGAGTATTTCAAGACATTGACAAGCCGTGTCAGGGAAGCATACCGTCAATTTCCCAACGGAGTATTTCCACCCGGGCGCGATATTTTCGCAGCATTCGACGCTTCGCCATTCGCACGGACCAAGGTAGTAATCATTGGTCAAGACCCTTACCACGGTCCAGGCCAGGCCAATGGTCTGGCATTCTCCGTAAATTCCGGAGTAGACATTCCACCATCGTTGCGAAATATATTTTCCGAGATAAATTACGACACAGGGGCTCCCATGCCGACCAACGGCGACCTGACCCGTTGGGCTTCGCAGGGCGTACTTCTACTTAATGCCACACTTACTGTACTCGCCCATCGTCCTAAATCAATGTCCGGAATCGGGTGGGAAGAATTTACGGACCGAGCAGTAGATGTGCTGGCAGCCGAACGCGAAGGTCTTGTATTCATGCTCTGGGGTTCTGATGCCCGGCGCAAGGGTGCGCGAATAGACCGCTCTAAACATCTCGTGCTTGAAGCACCTCATCCGTCTCCCCTCTCGGCACATCGTGGTTTTTTCGGATGCCGTCATTTCTCACAAGCTAATGAATACTTAATCAAACAAGGTAAAACACCAATAATATGGTAGATAATAAACATATCAGTCTGGATGAGAGACTTGCCATTGCAGCCTCTCTCCGCGCACAGGGATATAACTGCGCTCAAGCCGTCTTAGGAGCATTTGCAGACTACACAGGTCTATCGGCCGATGAATCTGCACGCATGGCTATAGGACTTGGTGGCGGTGTAGGAGGATGCGGAGGCACATGTGGCGTAATAACTGCCATTGCCGGAGTATTAGGTCTTCTGTCTGACGGAAAGCCTGCTGAAAAAGCCGACGTTTACTCTGAAGTGCGACACATCAGCGAGCAATTCAAGGCTCAATACGGCAGTCTGTTATGCTGCGAACTGAAATGTCCGGAGGCTCGCCACTCGTGTCCAGAACTCATCGACGGCGGTATCAGGCTTCTACATAACTATCTTGCTGAAAGCAAATGAGTGCTTACAGGCATATATTGTCCGTCCTTTGCCTCACCGTGGGAGTAGCCTATGCAGACACTTCTGCTTCGACACAGACCGAAATGTTCGGTCAGTCTTTCCGCACCCTTAAGGTGGCTGACCCTATTAATTTCATGTCACCCCCGATATTAGGAGTCAACAATCATCTCGTCATCACCTTTGACGAGATAGGCAATGATGTGCGGCGTATGAGATACAGACTCGTGCACTGCAATGCGGATTGGACTCCTTCAATACTGACAGACTCGGAAATTCTGGACGGTTTCAATATTGCCGACATTGATGATTACGCACCATCCTACAATACATTTATCCAATACTATAATTATCGCATCGTACTCCCATCTGAAAATATGCAGCCAAAGGCCTCCGGCAATTACCTGCTTCAGGTCTTCGATGAGGACGATGAAGATAATGTATTGCTTCAGGCTCGCTTCATGGTGAGCGAAGATGCAGTGAAGATAATCCCTGCCGTTACATCTCGCACTGACCGTGGACATAACACCGAATGGCAGCAACTGAGCTTTACTGTCGACCCGGGTCAGACTCGCATAAACAATCCTTTTTCCGACCTTTATGTGAAGGTTATCCAGAATGGCCGGGATGAAAAAGCGCGTATCATCACACATCCGCAACGCATGAACGGTCGTGAAATTATCTATGACCACCTGCAGCCACTTATTTTCCAGGCTGGCAACGAATATAGACGCTTCGAGACTGTACGCGCGGATTATCCCGGACTGCATGCCGACTCAGTAAGGTTTGTCGCACCAACATATCACACATGGCTCGCCACCGATGAGGTACGCGCCAACCGCCAGTACTCTTTCGACCGGACTCAACACGGCCGCTTCATGGTTCGCGAGTTGAACAGTTCAGACTCCGACCTCGGTGCGGACTATGTTGGCGTGAACTTCACTCTTGACGCACCGCGGGTCATGGACGGTGATGTATATGTTTGCGGAGAAATGACTGACTACCGTTGTCTTCCTGCTTTCAAAATGACTTATGATGCTGACGCTGGAGTCTACCGTCTCAGTGTACCGCTGAAACAAGGTTCTTATAATTATCAATATCGCATCCAACCCCACGGTGGACATAGCAGCGATGCTGACCCTACACCAATCGAAGGTGATTTCTTCGAGACTGGTAACGAATATACAATCCTCGTCTATGAGCGAAGGCCGGGTCTGCGTGCCGACAGGCTGCTCGGGGCAACTACAATTTTTACTGACTGATGTTGCAAATACAAAATACTCTCGTTTCGCTTGATGTGGTAGAGCGATTTTTCTGCTGCGACCTTGACCAATGCCTCGGTCAGTGCTGCGTGGAGGGTGACTCCGGAGCACCCCTTGAAACTACGGAATATGAGCCTATCTGCGATGCTGTGCCCAAAGTATGGAAGGAACTAACCCCTGCCGGGCAAGCAGAACTTGAACGTCGCGGGCCGGCTTATTATGATGCGGACGGCGATTTGGTGACATCAATAGTCGGCGACCGCGATTGCGTCTTCACCACCTACGCGCCCGGAGGGAAATGTCTTTGCGCGTTGGAGAAGTGTCACCGCCGCGGCGATATACCCAATGTCAAACCCATTTCATGTTCGTTATATCCTATCCGGCTTAAAGAATATGACGGTTTTACGGCAGTCAATTTCCACCGTTGGAAAATATGCTGCAGTGCAGAGAAAAACGGACGTAAACTCGGAATACGTGTCTACGAGTTTTTACGAGAGCCACTAATCCGGCGTTTCGGGCAGGAATGGTATGACGAACTTGCGCTAACCGCCCGGGAATATCTGAAAACCAAAGCTATAGAATAGGCGACATAAGACGCAATATTGACTCCAGGCTGCGCTGCGGCATCGGACGATGTTTCCATTCGCTTAGCGTCAGTTTGGTGCAATGTTTCATGTCGTCGAAGAAAATGTCTCGCATGCGGGAATTGAACTCCTTGTCATAGACAAATATATTCGACTCAAAATTGTGTTCAAAACTGCGGAAATCGAAATTAGTCGAACCGGTCGTAACCAGGTCGTCGTCAATTATCATGGTTTTAGCATGTAGCATGCCGGCTTCGTAAAGATAAATCTTTATTCCTGCGCGAAGACATTCGGTTATGTACGAATTTGAAGCCAGCGTGAGCATAAAGGAGTCAGACTTACGGGGCATCATTATCCGCACATCAACTTTAGCCAGTGCGGCAGCCTGCAGAGCACGCATCAACGCATCAGTCGGCAGAAAATATGGCGTCTGGATGTAGACACTCTTTCTGGCGGCCGAAACACACTTAAGAAACAATAATTCAATATTTCCCCATTGGTCGGTCGGCCCGGAAGTGACAAGCTGAATGCCTACTTCATTTGATTTATGGTCCGCTCTTTCGGGCATCTCGGCCGATTCGATAGGCTGGTGCATGAAACTCCAGTCGATTGCAAACGAGTAGATAAACGACTTAACTGCGTCGCCTTTCACCCTGAAATGTGTATCACGCCACACACGTCCATTCTCATAACCATATACATATCGGTCGGCTATATTCATGCCGCCTATATAACCTATTTCATTGTCAATCACCACTATCTTTCGGTGATTACGCCAGTTGATGCGGTTGGCAAAAGACGGGAACGTCACCCTGAAGAAAGGATAAGCTTCAACCCCTGCGGCACGCAAACGATTGAAAAAACTGTTTTTGGTTGAAAAACTGCCCACATGGTCGTAAATCACTTTCACGTCTACCCCCTCAGAAGCTTTTCTGCAAAGAATATCCGCAATTTCAGTGCCGGTCTTATCATCTGAAAAGATGTAATATTGCAGATATATACTATGCTTAGCTTTTTCAAGGTCTTCCTTCAGAGCCTTAAACTTCTCTTCTCCAGTTGTGAAAATATCAATTTCATTGTTTGCCTGAAGTATCGCACCATTCAGAGTGTCGGCCAGCTTCACTATCTGACGGCTCTCACCTGTAATTCCAATACTGTCGGCCGAGGTCTGATATCTTGCCTTGTCGCGCATAAGTTTGCGCTTGCGGTGTCGACTTATCATGTGGAGGTTTTGCAGACTTCGGCCAAAGAAAAAATAGAACACCAATCCGACGAAAGGTAATGAAATAAGCACTATCACCCAGGCGATAGACTTGATTGGATTACGGTTTTCAGACAGCACGACCACAATACAACTCACAATCGTGCCAATATATAGCACGGTGAGTATGCTTGACACCCAGTCGGGCATTGAAAACCAGTTAATCTCGGCTAACATATCTGCCCGCTAATTTACAACTTTTTTATAATATAGTGTATCTATGAGTAGCTCGTAGAAAGAAACATTGTTGTCATTTTCCCTACATTAACAAGGCTAATAGATTATTTTATAGTAGACATCTAATATATCATTCATCATATTTAACTCGACTTCTGCTCTATGATATAATGCATCCGTTTGTTTCCAACTGGATAATAACACGTCCTGTTCAGAGTCAGTATAATCATTATTAACTAACATGAAAGCAAAAAGTACTCGTTTTGCTTCCACCAATTTTTTTGATGATTCTAGATCAATATCATAAGCATAGTACAACTCCTTATAGGACTTATACAGACTTACCTCACAACTATTATGATATATATCCATCTTCATGTCTTTAACACTTGATTCTATATCATAACAATATAGTTTTAGTTCTGTATTAAGAGTAGAAATTTCATTTGACAGCTTCAAGTAAGCTATTTCATGTGAAAGCGAATCTACTTTAGCTTTCAACAAATCAACTTGGGAATCATCTGTTGTTTCTGCGTGAGTTTCTATAGCAAAATAAGAAACAAATGAAACAATTAGCATTAAGAGTACGTACAGCTTTTTCATATCATCAAATTTTATGCAAATCTACAAATTATTTTGCCAAATGCATACTGACAGAATATTACTTTTATCCACATTATTGCTCACTTCCACGCGGCAAGAAGACAGCCATAAGTTTATTACCTGAATGCTTGCGTATCGAATTTTTATGTTACCTTTGCCAAAGAGTTCATCTTAAATCTATACCATACAAATGGCAAACGAGTCTACTCAAAATCAAGAATTTTCACCTGACGAACTCAGGTATCTGCAACTTCTCGCCAAATCATTCCCTACGGTGGCAGCCGCCTCTACCGAAATTATCAATCTTGAGGCGATTCTGAACCTACCAAAAGGCACGGAACATTTCCTCACTGACATTCATGGCGAATACGAAGCCTTTCAGCATGTGCTGAAAAATGCTTCCGGCACTGTAAAACGTAAAGTAAACGAAATATTCGGCACAACGCTCCGTGAGTCGGAGAAAAAAGAACTTTGCACGCTGATTTACTACCCACGTGAAAAATTGCATCTCGTTCATGACCTGGAGCATGACATGACAGAATGGTATGAAATAACTCTCAACCGTCTGGTGCGCGTGTGTCGCAACGTATCGACAAAATACACTCGCTCTAAGGTTCAGAAAGCTCTTCCGAAAGACTTCAGCTATATCATCCAGGAGCTTCTCCATGAGCCGGAGTCCGACCCCAACAAGCATGCTTATTTCAACAAAATCATTCAGACTATTATCACAACCGGACGTGCCGATGCATTCATCATCGCCATGTGCGAGCTCATACAGCGCCTCGTCATCGACTCACTGCACATTGTCGGCGATATTTACGACCGGGGACCTGGTGCGCATATCATAATGGAGACAATATGCGACTATCACAACGTCGACATACAATGGGGAAATCATGATGTGGTATGGATGGGTGCTTTCGCCGGCAACGACGCATGCATTGCCAATGTGCTCCGCATGTCACTCCGATATGCGAACCTCGATACTCTTGAAGACGGATATGGCATCAACCTGCTCCCCCTTGCAACATTCGCTCTTGACACATATCGTCAGGACAATCTTGATGTCTACCGTCCGAAAATCAAATTTACGACAAAGGTATTCTCTGAAAAAGAGAAAGTAATCATCGCCCAGATGCACAAGGCTATCAGCGTCATTCAATGGAAGATTGAAGGACAGCTCGTCATGAAACACCCTGAGTATTTCATGGAAGACCGCCGGGTGCTCGAACAGGTGAACCTTGAAAACGGCACTGCAAAAATCGATGGTGTTGATTACAAACTGAAAGACCCGTATTTTCCTACTGTCGACCCTCAAGACCCTTATAAACTTACCCCTGAGGAAGAAAACATCATTCAGTTGCTTCATAATAATTTCGTCAATAATGAAAAACTGAAAAAACACGTCTACTGTCTACTCAGACATGGGTCGTTCTATCTCGCACGCAACAACAATCTTCTTTTCCATGCATCAATACCCATGACCGCAGAAGGAGACTTCAAGAAAGTCACCGTCAACGGCAATATTTATTCAGGACGCAGCCTGCTCGACCGTCTTGACCGACTCGTGCAGATTGCTTGCCGCAAAGGCGATGACCCTGAAAAAGAATATAGCGTTGACTACATGTGGTATCTATGGTGCGGTCCGGATTCTCCGTCATTCGACAAAGCCAAAATGGCTACTTTCGAGCGCTATCTTATCAACGAAAAAGAACCTCAGAAAGAAATTAAAGGTCACTATTATCACCTCCATGATAACCCCGAAATATGCAATAAAATATTGCTTGAATTCGGACTTACCACCGAAGGTTCTCACATAATCAACGGCCACGTACCGGTAAAGACTATCAAAGGTGAAAATCCAGTAAAGGCCGGAGGAAAACTTCTCGTAATCGACGGAGGCTTCTCACGTGCTTATCAACCTGAAACGGGAATAGCAGGCTATACCCTCGTTTATAATTCGCGTGGTCTGCAGCTCGTACAGCATGAGCCGTTTGAATCGGCACGTAAGGCTGTAGAGGAAGGACTTGACATTATTTCAAACACAGTCCTGACAGAGCCTAAATCTCGCCGCGTAATGGTTCGTGACACGGACATGGGGCGTGAGCTTGCCGCCCAGGTTGAAGACCTCACACGTCTTCTCAATGCATATCGCAGGGGTCTTATCAGAGAAACGGTCTGAAAAGTTTTATTTTTCAACATCAACATAACTAAGGCCGGCCATTTTGAGTCGGCTTTAATTATGCTTTCAATCAAAAAAAGACACCATCGTCTCTCTCGACAATGGAGTCTTTTTATTGTATCGGGAATTCCCGAATTACTCTGCCTTAGCTTCTTCTGTCTGAGGTGCTTCTGCAGTTTCAGCAACTTCAGCGGCAGGTTTGGCTGCCTTTTTGCTGCGTGAACGACGGGTACGGCCAGCCTTCTTCTCTGTCTTCTCCTTGAGCATATTCTCGTTGAAGTCAACAAGTTCAATGAAGCAAGTCTCAGCGTTGTCACCCAGACGATAGCCTGTTTTGAGGATACGTGTGTAACCGCCGGGACGGTCGGCTACTTTCTCTGCTATCACACCGAAAAGCTCTTTTACAGCCTCTTTGTTCTGCAGATAGCTGAACACTACTTTGCGGCTGTTCATATCGTCCTTTTTCGTACGATTAATCAGCGGCTCGCAATACATACGGAGAGCCTTGGCCTTAGCCAACGTAGTGTTTATTCTCTTATGCATGATAAGAGCAATGGTAAGGTTTTTCAGCAGCGCGTCGCGATGTGCCTTCTTGCGGCTGAGGTGATTGAATTTCTTATTGTGTCGCATCGTGATTTAGTCTTTGTCTAATTTATACTTTGAAATATCCATTCCGAAAGAGAGGTTGAGGCTGTTGAGCAAATCCCCGAGCTCGGTCAGCGATT
>CAYVNJ010000040.1:0-17058 GCA_964452865.1 uncultured Sangeribacter sp.
GGGGACACAAGGATTTTCAGTCCTTTGCTCTACCAACTGAGCTATGGCACCTTCCACGCAGCCTGCTTTCGCGGCTTTGCGATTGCAAAGGTAGAGTGTTTTTTTTATTCCTCCAAATTTTTCTTCAATTATTTTTAATCATCGCTGTATATCAGTGTGTTAGCGGGCGTCGTTGTTGCAGTGGTTCTTTTTTTTGCTATATTTGCGTGGCTGTCGGGGTATTGTTGTCCGGCGTTAATGTATTGTAATTATGACTGCTTCTAAATCTATGGGTTTCTGGCGTGTGGCGGCTGCCGTGCCGGCTGTTCGTCCTGCCGATGTGGTGTTTAATGTAGATGCTTCTGTCGATGTCGTCCGTCGTGCCGCTGCTGAAGGTGCTTCTGTGGTAGTGCTCCCGGAGTTGTGTGTCACGGGTTATACGTCAGCCGATTTGTTTGGTCAGCAATTGTTGATTGATGCTGCCAAGGATGGCCTGCTGAATCTTGCCGCACGCATTGCAGAATTGCCGATTGTCGCCATTGTAGGTTTGCCCATAGCTTTTGGCGGGGCCACATATAATTGTGCTGCGGTTGTGTGTCGCGGTCGTGTGTCGGGCATCGTGCCCAAATCTTATATTCCGAACAATCAGGAGTTCTACGAGCGCCGTTGGTTTGCTTCCGGGCTGGGCATGAGTGCTTCTGTCGAAATTGGCGGTCATATTGTGCCTTTCGGTAGCGACCTTATGTTCCGGTTGCCGTGGGGTGTGTTCGGCATTGAGATTTGTGAAGATTTGTGGGTGGCATGTCCTCCTTCCACATATATGGCTGCTGCCGGGGCAGATGTTATTTTCAATCTTTCGGCCTCAGACGAGCTTGTCGGGAAGCATTCATATCTCACCAATCTTGTTTGCCAGCAGTCAGCACGTCTGCGTGCCGGCTATGTCTATGCCTCTGCCGGTTTCGGCGAGTCGACCACCGACCTTGTGTTTGCCGGCAATGCCATGGTGGCTGAAGATGGAGTGATGTTGGCGGAAGGAGAGCGTTTCATGCTCGACCCTCAGGTTGTAGTGGCAGATATTGATGTCATGTCCTTGCGCCACGACCGCCGTTGTTCGTCGGCGTTTGCCGATTGCGCGAGCTCGTTGAATAAAAACTTCAGAATAGTTGATGTAAATCCAGGCTGCGAAGAGCCTTCCGCTCCGTGGCGACGCCGGATAACCCGCTTGCCGTTTGTTCCTTCTGAGGATAAAGTTTTGAGCGACCGATGTGCTGAAATTTCCGACATCCAGGCCGAAGGCCTGATGCGCCGATTGTCGGCCACAGGTTGCCGTAATGTTACGGTAGGTGTTTCCGGCGGTCTGGACTCCACATTGGCGCTCCTTGTATGTGTGCGTGCGTTCGACCGCCTCGGTCTTGAGCGCGGCGGAATAACCGCAGTCACGATGCCCGGCTTCGGCACTACAGAGCGTACCCACTCAAATGCCGTCACGATTATGGAGCGGCTTGGTGTCACATTGCGTGAAATTCCGATAGGCCGCGAAGCCGAATTGCATTTCGGCATGATAGGTCATGACCCTTCGGTGCACGACGTAACCTATGAAAACGTGCAGGCCCGTATCCGCACCCTCATCCTGATGAATGTAGCCAATCAGTCGGGCGGCATGGTGGTAGGCACAGGCGATTTGTCAGAGTTAGCTCTCGGATGGTGCACCTATAATGGCGACCAGATGTCGATGTACGGCGTCAATGCGTCCGTGCCCAAAACCCTTGTGCGCTATCTTGTCGGTTGGTATGCCGGCGAGGCCGAGGAGTCCGACCCCATTCTTGCCGAAGCGCTGCGCGACATTATTGCCACTCCGGTCAGTCCGGAGTTATTGCCCTCTTCTCCTTCGGGCGATATCGTACAGAAGACGGAAGACCTTGTCGGTCCCTACGAGCTGCATGATTTCTTCCTCTACCACACTCTGCGCCACGGGCTTCCGCCGCGACGAATCTATACTATGGCTCTGCAGGCGTTCGGAGGTGAATTTGTGCCCGATGTGGTGGCGCATTGGCTCAAGACGTTCTACCGTCGGTTCTTCGCCCAGCAATTCAAGCGTTCGTGCATGCCCGACGGCCCGAAAGTCGGCAGCGTCTGTCTGTCGCCGCGAGGCGACTGGCGTATGCCCTCCGATGCCTCGGTAGCCCTATGGATGTCGGAAGCCGCGACATTGGGCTGAATGCCCTGCCGCGGCTCCTGGATAAAAGATTAATTACCTCCCGGCAAACAATCTCCTTACCTTAAATCTAATACCATGAAAAACACAGATGCAAATTTAATATAAGGATTTTGACATGCGTGAGTTTATTTCACGTATTTAGGCCAGTCTTTCGGAATTATTTTCTTTTTATTGCTTTTGCGGCGATTTTGTCCAACCTAACCTCCGCCGGATTGTTTATACTACGAAACATAAATAAATATAAAAAACACAAAAATCTGATACTATGGCTGACACAAACAAAAGCATCAAAGGCACACAAACTGAAAAGAACATAGCTTTGGCCTACGCAAGCGAATCTACGGCCTACACGCGCTATACATTCTACGCCCAGCAGGCAACGAAAGAGAACTATTTTCCTATTGCTGAGATTTTCAACGAAACAGCTGCCAACGAGCTTCATCACGGCAAGGTCTATTTCCGTATGCTCGAGGGCGGTAAGGTCGATATAGCTGTCAATGGCATGGACGCAGGGGTAATCAGCGATACTGCTTCCAATCTTGCCACAGCCGTTTCGGAAGAACAATCCGAAGGAGTCGACCAATATGAAGAGGCGGCCAAAGTTGCCGACAGCGAAGGTTTTCCCGACATCGCTTCACACTTCCGTGCTATAGCTACCGTGGAGAAATTCCATGAAAATCGCTTCCGCGAACTGGAGAAGCAGGTGCGCGAAGGCACGGTATGGAAACGTCCCCAGCCTATCAAATGGCAATGTATGGTGTGCGGCTACATCTACGAAGGAACAGAGCCACCTGCAAAATGCCCCGGTTGCGACCACCCCTATCAGCACTACCGCCCGCTCGAATAAGATACAAAATTATAAAAACGCATCTGATGCCGCACCCTCAACAGGTGTGGCATCTTGCTTTACGGTGTGGGGAGCAGGCGGTAGAGCATCCGGTCCAGACCCACAAAATTCATTATTATGCCCGCTTTGGTTTTTATCCTTACGCGAGGGTCGGTCAGGCTCTCCAGGCGTATGTCGCGAATGTAGTGGCGACATCTCTCCACTGTGGCTATGTGGTGTTTGGCCTGTCCCGAGCGAGTGATGAGGTGCATAATGTTGAAGGCGGCGTTGAGTCGGCGGTCTCTGGCCGAGCGCAACATACGCGGGTTTGTACGCCTGAAATGCTCCTCCATGCGGAGAATGACGTCGAGCACATCGGCACGTCGTTCAGAGAAATCCGTCAGGATGCTGCCCGAGCGACCGCGGCGGTAATAGTATAGCGGTGCGTCAGAAACAATCACCCCCGATGCGTGTTCGAACAGGCGGTAGAAAATGTCGAGGTCTTCGTAGAGGATGCCTGGCGTAAACAGTTCAGAGTCGAACAAATGTCGCGGGTATAGCTTTCCCCATGCCGAATGGTCAACCCCCTGTTGGTATAGTGCGGCCTCAATCGCTGCAGCGGGCGTATATCGTCTCACAGGCCACTTTGCCGGAGGTGTGTCTGGAGGTATCGGCAGCGACTTCGAAAAGTCGGCATGCCCGACACAGGCTATTGCGCCCTCTTTTTCGTCGGCGAGCGAGGCCAGGGTTTCCAGATATCTTGGCGCTACGGCATCGTCCGAGTCCACAAAGCAAATCTGCGAGCCACGGGCAAGGCTTATGCCTGTGTTGCGTGCGGCAGATAGCCCCCCGTTAGGCTGATGTACGACACGTATGCGGTCGTCCTGAGCCGCCAATGTGTCGGCCATGCGCTCCGAACCGTCGGTGCTTCCGTCGTCTACAAGAATAATTTCCCAGTCGGTAAAAGTCTGGGTAACAATCGACTGTACGCAGTCGTACAGATAGTCGAAGACATTATATACCGGTACGACGACTGAAATCATGCGGAGTCTGTCCTATCCTGACGTTGTTTTACCACTTTCTCCACAGCCGCCGCCACCATCTCGGGCTGAATTGCCCGCATGCAATGCCAGTCGCCGCGTCGGCACGGTTTATTTCCGAACACAGAGCATGGGCGGCACACCATGTCGAGCTGGACGGTATTTTCCATTTTCTGACCGTACCCGAGAAAACCGCAGAACGGATGTGTCGCTCCCCAGACAGATACCGCAGGCACACCCACAAGCGAAGCAAGATGCATATTTGCCGAGTCCATGGAGAGCATAGCCGAGCATCCGGCCAATATTTCGAGCTGGCGGCCGAGGCTTTCGCCCGCACCCTTTAGCGAGACATGAGGAAACTTGGCCTCCCAGGCCGTCATCTGTTTCCACTCTCTCGGGTTC
The DNA here is from genome assembly GCA_964452865.1 of uncultured Sangeribacter sp. GTDB lineage: Bacteria > Bacteroidota > Bacteroidia > Bacteroidales > Muribaculaceae > Lepagella. The sequence continues at coordinate 4,466 of CAYVNJ010000040.1, forward strand.
GACATGTCGCCGAAGAGGATGATTTGAGCCTCCGGAAGCCGTTCGTTAATCAACCCTAACACACTCTCCATGAGAGGCAGGGGATACTCCTTACCCTTATGTCTGGCAAACGGCGCAACGGCAATTAGCTGTGCATCCTCCGCCGGACGTAGATTCGGATATACCGAGGCGAAATCATCATCCGCCGGATAGCCGGCGCGGGCAAAAGTGTCAGTATATCGTTTGAATGTAGGTTTGAGCTGCACCATGCGTTTTGCCTTCGGGCGGGTCAGAGCCCGTTTTGCAGCTCTCCCCTTATGAATGACGGCTATTTTCACACCATGCAGCCGGAGCACACCGCGCAAGATTTTCGAGCGGATAACGTCGTGCAGGTCAATCATCGCCACCGGATGATAGCGGTTGTAGAGCGAAGCTGCCAGACGCGCTATGCGTCTCACTCCGCGGCAATGCGATGTGTCGACCGGTTCGAGCGTAAGATTTTCAGGCGGGTTGACAAAGAGCTGCGCCGCCCCGGGTCTCGTAATCATTACAAAACGCGTGTCCGGATATTGCCGGCATACGGAGTAGACCGCCGGCACGGTGAGTGCCACATCGCCCAACGCCGAGAAGCGGACAATCAGTACACAGTCACCTTCAGGATTTTTTGCCATAGAGTGCCGGATTGGTTTCCGGGTCGTTGTATAGTTTCATCTGGCGGTACACCTTCATATACTTTCTACCGGCCGCCATGTCGTCGAGCAGCGAGTCGATAGCTTCGGTGAGGTCTTTGCGCTGCTCGAGCAAAATTGCCAGGCGCGCCGCGGCTTTTGCTTTCAATTCAGGCGATGCGTCGGTGCGTTCGGCCTGCTCGCGCATGTGCCATATTTTCAGCGCGAGGATAGACAGGCGGTCGAGAGCCCATGCCGGACTTTCAGTATTCACAGTGGCTGCTGCAGCCACATTCACATCTTTGAAAGCATCGAGAAAAATAGAGTCGATTTGCTCCACCATGTCGGTGCGTACCTGGTTCGACTTGTCGATGCGGCGCTTGAGAGCAATAGCCTCCGCCAGGTCAATATCCGGAATGCGGATAATGTCCTCCAGATGCCACTGCACGGCATCGACGCGGCATTTGTCGTAAAGCAGAGCCTCCAGACCCGGAGCAAAAGGATTTTCGGGAGCAGGAGCATCCACATTATCGTCTTTGTGATAGTCGGCCACGCAGCGGTCGAAAACTTCATTGGCGCGACGGGCCAGGTGGTCAAAACGTTGGTTCATGACTGAGTCAGGTATTAGTCTGTAATTTTGAAGCGAAGATAATGAAAAAATACTAATCCCCCGCAACACCTTCCAATAATGAGTTGATAAAGTGTACACGACTAATGATGTTTGTTACATGAAATTTACAAATCTACAAATTTTTTATAAAATTTTGAATATTAAAAAATAATTCCTAACTTTAACGCGAAATATCACCCAAATACTTAACCATTATGAAAAAACATTTAGTTCTTTCATCGGTGGCAATAATTGCCTCGATGCTTCTCACCGGTTGTACATCCGATGAATTCGCAACTACATCGGACATGACCAAATCAACCAATCCCAACAGAGTGCCTATAGCAGAGGCTTTGCAAAAAGCAGATGCCATGCTGGCTGGCATACAAGGGGTTGAAACACGTGGAGCTTCCAAGCTCGTCAAATCAGTAGACTATAAAGTCACTCCTGCAACGCGAAGTACAGAAGCTGTTGATACGGCTTTCTACCTCGTTAACTATCAAGACGGAGGCTTTGCTATTCTCGGTGCAGACCGTCGTTTAGACGATGTTTATGCCATATCCGACCAAGGTTCTTTGAGTTGGAAAGACGGAGAAGACAACGAAGCTTTAGGTTTCTATTTCTCATGCCTTGACAATCTTGCCCACGAAGCTTCAACAGATGGATATGGAGTGCCTATCAATCCACCTGTTATTGTGCCGGATAAGTATTTTACTCGAAAATGTACCCCGAGATTAAAAGGAAACCTAAGAAACTTTGCAGATTTGTCCTATTTTAGGTCTTACTATGACCTTAATGGTAATCAAGTATCAACTTCTAGTATTGATGATGAAGCGGCTCTTGCTTGTATGTTGTTAGGATATCAAAAGAACCCTAAAACACGTGATGGATATGAGATGGAATGGGATAAAGTTGAGTCAACAGGTAAATCTAACGGCTTATGTTACCTTATGAAAAAATTGTCTGGTCCATATGATAATTCACATGGAGGGGATAAATACAACGTCGACTATCACCTCGTGGCATTAAAAAACAGGTATGCATTAGACCCTTCCACGGGAAGTGTAACATACGTTGATACAGACCCGACTCCTGAAGGATACGAGTATGTAGACTTTAATGATGGAAATGTAATATCGTTTTTGGGAAGAACAGAACTTTGGCATGACCCTACAATCATTAATCCTCATCCTGAATATGATGAAATTGCTGGCAAGCCATGCGCTGCAAAAGGATATAATTCAAAAAAAGGCAGACTTGTGCAGTGGATTATCGACGGATATATTGAATATGAGAGTACTGATGATACAACGCAAGTAAAATATCTTGATAGATACTTCCACTGTGTATGGGGTCGCAGCAAGGTAAATGATGGTTATTTCCGTTGGACAAGAGTAAATAAATTCACCGGTGACCCGGATGAATATGATTCAACCGATTCTAAAAGCAGCGATGGTAGTGTAAATATTGACCAATCCATTAAAGTCGCAATAAAGAAGGTAGAGATTGCTCCTGAATTTAATAATTAAAAAATTCTTAATCATGAAACTTATATTATTAAAACCTTTAAGACTAGTTTTATGCGCATCGATATGTATGGGTGCATTTTCTATTCATGCAGAAGAACCTGAACAGGATAAAACAGAAGTTTTGGTGCATTATGACAATTTAATATATAGAGTATTGGAAGATGAAAACGACAACATAATACCTGTTGAATTGGTTAATCCTCGTAATTATGATAGACCAGCATACGAATTACCTCTGAATTGTGTACTGCCTGCTACATTTACTGTAGAGGATAAGACTTATAGGCTTGAAGGGATTGATACAAATGCTCTGATGGACATTCGGGTAGACAATCTTGAAATACCTAACAGCGTAAATTATATCAAATCCAATGCACTCTTTTGTGCTCAAATTAACCAAGAGCTGAAATATCCCGACGAGATACCTGCGGATGCGTGCAGAGGCTCAAATTATGTCAAAGTTAATAAATTTACTATTCCGTCAGGCTGGGTAAATGTTCCATTTCTTGGTTGGAACTGGGAAGTGGAGCACCTAACCTTGCCTGATAGTGTGGAAAGGTTGTGTTCCACAACTATTGAAGGTGATAATGTAACACTTTTATGTGGTTGTCTTAATGGTTTCTTCCGTAACGTATATATAGGTAAAGGATTAAGAACCATTGAAGATGAAGCCCTCTATCATGCAACATTATTAAGCATATATATGCAACCTACCATACCCCCGGAATGTATAGGTAACGTATTTGGTTCAATAGAAGCTCAATATATACCTCGGTTGTATATACCTGAAGAAAGTTACGAAATATACATGGCGGTAGAACCTTGGAATAGATTTTATGTAATACCGAGAAAGAACCTGGCCGGTGTAGAAGATGCTTCACTGGCTACATTTGGAGTTACCGGTGGTAAGGGATGCATCAGCGTATCGGGCTGTGAGGATACCAACATGGAAGTGTTCGATATGAACGGACGGACGGTGTTTAGCGGAGCTGCCACTACAGTAGACGGTCTGGTTAAGGGCATCTATATCGTAAAAAGCGGCACAAGCGCTGCAAAGGTGATTGTAAGATAAATCCTCACACATAATCAATTTTTAAGGAGACGCACAATTCAGCGTCTCCTTCTTTTTTTGGTATAAAGGCGGCTCTGTGAGTGCCGGAAAGTGGCACTCAGGTGTTAAGGATAGTTAATGTGCGGCGGCGTGAAACATCACCTTATCTATCCTTTCCGTCAGTACATAAGGAGAGCTATTGGCGCCGTGGAACACTCAGCCACGTTTGCCGGCCTATTGCAGAGTCGGTAGTTTTGCATCACCGATATCGGAAAACATTAAACTTATTGACACTCCAAACACAATGAAACAAGAAGATGAAAAAATGCCACCTCAGGTGGCTGAAACTACCGACATTCCCGAAACCCAGGCCGAGGAACAGCCAAAAACATTCACGGAAGAAGAATTGCTCGAACACGGACGCCGGCAGTACCTGGCGGGGTTAAATGCCGCCATAGAGCGCAAGATAGCCTCCGATACTCGCGAGGCACTCCCTCCTTTCGACAGTCAGGAAACACTCCGCAGCCGCCCGAGCGTATGGGGATAAACCACCGTTTTTCAAAATTATTCACATAAACATCAACCCACTTAAAGAAAAACAACTATGTCTGAAGAAATAAAGAACCCATTGTCTGACGCACACACCGCAGCCGGAGCAGCCGGAGGTGCACACATCATGGCTGCACCGCTCACCACCGAGCTTGTCGACGAAGCGCGTCCCGGATTGCTGGTCAACACCATCGACAACGCCGTAGTCAAAATCCGGCCTATGGCCACACCGCTCGACCAAATCAGCCGAATGGGCCACGTACGCACTGTCGATTCGATGGAAGTCGAGTACTATAGCGTCGACACACGACCCGACAAGGCCGTAATCCGCTCCATAAGCGAAATAGAGGGCGGCAGCCCCGACAATCCGCTCATGCTGATGAAGACCGACCGCGACGACCTTTTCGAGGTGTCAGAGACCTTCATGCTCGAAACCGAAGAGAAGGAGAGGCGTGTGGGCTATGTAGTGGCACGCAGCGCCGACGGGCTGACCGTCATCATCGAGGATGTCGACCCCCGCGAGTTGCCCTCAGGGCTGACAATCGTGCGAATGGGCCGTGCGGCCACACAGCTCGACGTGCAGACTCCCCAGTTCGGAGTGTTGCCTACCAAGCGCACCAACCAGTGCCAGATATTCAAGATGCAGATAGAGCAGAGCACTGCCCTGCGCCGCAGCCATAAAGAAGTGGGCTGGGACTTCACCGACCAGCAGGAGGCGGCCGTCTACGACATGAGACTCGGTATGGAGAAGCAGTTCCTCTTCGGGCGCAAGCTCAAATATTACGACCACATCAAGGGGGAGACGGTGCTACTTACCGGTGGCATCTGGGAGCAGGCCGGCAAGACGATAGAAGTCGACCTCGGAGCTTTCAACTCATCGGCGGTGGTCGACATGCTGCGTGACGCGTTTACCGAAAACTCCGGCAGCCGCCGCAAGGTGCTGATAGCCGGGTCTGAACTCGTGGCCGCTCTCAACAAGATAGAAAGCACGAGGGTGATTACCGCGCAGGACCAGGTGACCCGCTGGGGCATCGACTTCACAGAGCTGCAGAGCAAGTTCGGGCGTCTCTACGTGGTCTTCTCCGACGTGTTCGACGCCATGGGTCATCCGGCCGACGGCATTATCGTCGACCCGGAGTATATACAGAAACATGTGTTCACCCCGTTCAGTGCCGAACGCCTTGATTTGCGCGGCAGCGGACAGCGCAATACGGAGGCACTCGTGCTCACGGAGTGTTCATGCCTCACACTGCGCTATCCCGACGCACATGCGCGCATAGTAGGACTTACCGCCTGAACCCAAAATATCCCCGACCATGCTGCAACGCTATCTTCCTGAAGAAATGCTCGACTATTGGAAGCGGAGGCTGGGGATTGCCGAGGCCAGCGGCGTATGCAAAGTCGTACGCCGCGATGCCGCGGCACTCGATGCCAAGCTGGCCGACGACCTACAGCTGTGGTATTCCTCGCTGCTCGAAGAGGCCGACCCCCGTCTGCTGCCAGTGGATGACCTGTCAGACCTCGCACAGGCCGAATATGCCGACGACTCATGCGTGAGGGTGGTACTTCCGGCGCGCGGCATACGCCTTGTCCGTGTCGAGATGCGTGGGTGGGATGCTCCGCTGAGCCGCTTCGTCTCGCCCAACTGCCGCCTGGGTCGTGTGCAGGCCAATCCGCTCACGCGCAACGGGCGCGCCGACCCTGTGGGTGTGCTCTACGACCGCGAGTTGCGGCTCTACGGCGTAATGCCGCGCCATGAGTTCTCAACACCGGGTCAGACCCCTCTGACGGGGTTGTATATGGTGGCCCGACCGGCCGACGGTTCATTTGTGTTCGACGACTCGCTGTTGCGTCAGGCACACCTCCTCATCCATTGACATTCATACAGAAAAACAACTTATTATCATGCAACGCAACGACTCACTCATACAACAATGCCACGACACGTGGCTGGCGGGTGCAATGTTCCGGCATCGCCGACGCCGTTTCAAAGACTTCGCCTACGGTCGGCAATGGGCCGACACATTCCGCACTCCCGAAGGGCGCGTGCTGTCCGAACGGGAGGTGTTTGAAGAATCCGGACGCACTCCGGTGACCAACAATCTCATCCGCCAGACCATTAAGAGCGTCATCGGGCGCTACAGGCGTCTTATGGCTTCGGCAGCCAAGCCGGAGGCCGAAACCGCTTCGGAAGCGCGGAATGCCCTGGCCGACGCTCTCTCAGGCGGTGAAAAGCTTGAGCGCGACTGCCGTGCGCTCGAAGAATTTCTGATTTCAGGCTGCGTGGTGCAACGTGTCGGGGCGCTCCCCGGCCGTCTGTCGGAGGTCACGCTCAACGTAAGCCCGGAGCGTTTCTTCTTTCATCGATTTCTCTCGCCCGACGGCTCTGACTGCCGCCTCATGGGGATGCTCCACGACATACCTCTGCTCGACGTAATCCGCACTTTTGCCCGCAGCAACGCCGAAGCCGGCGAACTGATAGCTATCTATCGCAATGCCATGGGCCGTGTGGGAGCATTGTCGGACGAAGCGGCCGATATCGACTTCTATGCTCCCGAACTTCCCGACCACGTGCGTGTGGTCGAGGTGTGGCGCAAGACGTCGTCGGTGTTCGTGTGGCTGCACGACAGAGCGCTCGGCCAATTCTATCTGCTTGAAAATCAGAATACGGCTACCGCCTTCTCTCACGCGCTCCACCGTGGTGCGTTAAGAGCCGGGCAGACGTCGCCGGAGTTTGCGCTCGACCGCCGTTTCGCGTTTTCTCCGATGCCGGCCGACCTGTGGGTGCAGACTTTCCTCACACCCGGGGGTGTGGTTCTCGGTTCGGAAGTCCACCCCGATTGCGAACCTCCGTTTGCCGTGGCCATGTACCCCATGATTGACGGCGAGGTCCACTCTTTCGTGGAGGATGTGATTGACCAGCAGAAGTATATCAACCGTCTTGTCAGTCTGCTCGACGACATCATAGCCTCCTCGGCCAAAGGAGTGCTGCTTTTTCCCTCCGACCAGCTGCCTGAAGGTTTCACCTGGCGCGAGGTACGCCGTCTGTGGGCCAACCCTAACGGAGTACTACCCTACAAGCGCACCCACGGCGACACCGCCCCGAGGCAAATCAACACCGGAGGCACATCGGCCGGAGCGTCGGAGATGCTCCGCCTGCAGCTTCAGCTCTTCGACGAGATTTCCGGCACGAGCGGTGCGATGCGCGGCAATGCCGGTTCGGTGCGGGGTGCCGAGCTGCTCAAGGCCGAGACCGAGTCGGCCACTACCTGTGTGCTCGACATCCTTGCATCGTTCGGCAATTTCACCGCACGGCGCGACGCGCTCATCAACCGACGTTCAACCAAACACCCAAAGCAACGATTATGAATACACAGTCCATGACGCTCGCCCCCGTTCAGCGGGGTGCATCGATGCTCCGCGACTCCCGGGGGCGAGCCGTTCCCGACACCACAGGCCAGACGGTATGGTGTCTCAATATGCGCGAGCGGCAGCCCGGACGCCTCGAGGCGATAGGCCGCACACGTGTGGTGGCCATAGCCGGAGCCCGACCCGTGGCGTCCGACCTCCGTGGCGACCGTCGATATATCTTCACCCAGCTGGCCGACGGCACTTTGCGTCTCGAGGGCTCGCTGAAAGCCGACAATACATTCGAGGCGTCGGCCCGGGTGCTCGACACTCTGCCCGACCGGGTGGCCGATGCGGCACAGGCCGGCATGTTTCTTGTTTTCCGCCTGGCCGACGGGCGTCTGTGGTATCTGCTCTGGAATGCCGACTTCCGGGCTTATACCGTACTCGGTTTTCCACCCGCGATGCCCGCGTTCAGCGCCACACAGGTGTCGGGCCCGCGGTTCACGGCAGTCATCCCCGCCATAACTTTCTCAAAGCCTGTGGCCGACATGCGCGGAGGCGTACCCTCCGATGTGGCATCGGCCGTCAGGTCGGGAGCGGTGGCGGCGTGGAAGAGCGCCGTGCGCGGACTGGGTGTGCAGAAAGCCTGGGTGCAACCCGTGCGTGTGCGTCTGGCAGCCCGGTTGTGGGACGGTTCGCTCCTCTTCATCTCGCGCCCCGAAATTGTCGGGGTGGCCCGCGGATTCTTCACTGGCGGAAGAATCCTGCTACCTCTCGTGTCGGAGCATGACGGTTTCACAGCTACACGCTCGACCAACTTCGACCTCTCGGGTTTTCATATCGACATCGAGGTCGGGGCGCACAACCTCGGGCGTTGGTCGTCGGTAGTTCGTTCGCTCGAGGTGTGGACGAGTGCCGATGTTGAAGCCGCCGACCTTTCGGCCGACCTCCGCGTGTTCCATACCTCCGACTCGGCAGGCTATTATGTGGGTACTAATATCCCTGCCCGCGATGAGGAAACCCTCTGTTCCGAGCTGTCCGAAGTGGCCGACACGCTGCTTGCCCGACTGCCCGTCGACTTCAAGGGGCGACGCCGCCTGATGCGTACCCCTGCGCCGGTTATTGCCGGTGTAGACCTTTCGGCCGTGACCCGGGGTGAACTGAGAGCCGGCGTCATACTCGGCCACGGCGCTTTTCTCCACCTGGCCGACGTGCGCACCCTGCGCCCCGCTCCGCAACTGCCCGCCGGTGCTTCACTCAGCACCGCTTCCGATGCAGGATTGCTCGAAATCGGTGTCGAAATTGAAGGTGCGGGAGGAAGGCGGGGTCGCACGGCATCGTATAGGGTGAGCCTCGGCGCGCCGGGAGTGGGCCCGTTGCTGTGGTATCCGTCGGCCGACGCCGTTTCGATGACGATTAGGTATACCGCGTCCGACGGCAACCGCTATGGCGCGGTGGTAGGCCTTACTCCGGCATCGTCGGGCGAAGACGCCGCCTTCTATCTGCATGACTCGCTGGGGCTTCTGCCGCTTGAGCAGGACTACTTCCCTGCCCTTCCCGAGGATTCGCCCGATGCGGAGCGTCTCCCCTCCGCAGTGGTGACAATGACTGCGGGCAATCCTTTCAGCGAGGCCGGCCGCACGCCCTACGTCGGCGGCCATGTATCGTCGCTTGCCGCCCAGCCGGCGGGGGGAGGTGCTTTCACCCGGCAGTACATCTATGCCTTCTCCGACACCGGCATAACGGCCCTGACCCACGACCCCTCGGGGCGTCACACCAACTTCCGCCCTATCTCTCCCGAGCGCGTAGGTTCGGCTCAGAGGGTTGTGGCCGCTTCGTCGGCCGTCTACGTCCTGACCGACAGTGGTTCTCTGCTCCGGCTTCGCGACTCGCTGTCCTCGACCTTGCTCTCCAACCTCGCGGGGGGCAGCGCACTTGCGTGGAGCTCCACATTCTCTGAATTGTGGATAGTGCCCGAAGCCAACACATGGGATGCCACACTGGTCGTGCAGCCGCTTGCCGACTTCCGTGCCTACATGCGCACCGACATTCCCACCGGCTATCTGTGCCGTTCGGGAAGTCCGCTCTTCACAGTAGCGCTCGACGACTCCCCCGGCTGGACTGTGTCGCTGGCCGATGCCGACACAGCGCCCGACCTCGACCGCCTGCTCCAATATCAGGAATGGGTGTCGGCCGCTGAAGAACCTGATGTGCAGGGAGATGCAGAAGCCGCATTCGGACTGGAGGGGGACGGCACTGAGGCGTGTGTCGAACTGTACAGTCTGGCCGAGGGCGAACGCTGGCCCTTTGCCGACCCTCGCCGCGAGCCGATACTGAGTGCCGACGTGACAGGCAACTGCCGCCAGCCCGTCAGGCTGCCGGTGCTCATACCCCGCGGACGCCGCTCCGACTTCACCACATTTGTGGCATGGAGGGTGAGCGGCTATTTTCCCCGTCTTTCAGGAACACGTATAACAAAAAAATAAGTCAGATATGAGAACAATCAACGAAATCATCATCCACTGCAGCGCCACACCCGAAGGGCGGCATGTGACTGTCGACGACATCGACGGCTGGCACCGCAGCCGGGGTTTCCGATGTGTGGGCTACCACTATATCGTCTATCTGGACGGCACGGTAGTGGCCGGACGCAGTGAGTCGGAAACGGGCGCCCACTGCCAGGGGCATAACTCCCGTTCAATCGGCATTTGCTATGTGGGCGGCTGTTCCGCCGACGGGCTTACTCCCAAAGACACCCGCACACCGGCGCAGCGGCAGAGCCTTGCCGCCCTGCTGCAGCGGCTGAAGGAGAAGTATCCCGATGCCGAGATTCGCGGTCACCGCGATTTCGCAGCCAAGGCCTGCCCGTCGTTCGACGCCACGGCCGAATACAACAATAATAAATAAAAAATCAGGATAAATTTGCACAGATGAATAATTCGTTGTATTTTAGCAAAACTTTTGAAAAATCACAAACAAACATAATTACTAACCAAAAACAATTTCGTATGAGGAAACTATTCTTTTTAGTAACGGCCTTCTTGTTGGCCGCCCTCTCTGCAAATGCCGCTGAAAAGGTTGTTACAATCTCAGCACAGACTGATTTGTGTCAGTCTGACAACTACTCAGGACAATGGCTTCCTAATGAAGCTCGTGTTGTAGAAGAGGTAACAGTTGAACCTGTATTTAATGGCAGTGTAGAATACTTCTCAATGGCGAGTGGTCGTCTCACTATTCCTGGTGACTGTGGAATTAGATTCTCTGTCCCCGCAGGTATGAAAATCACACAGGTGAAATTCCCCAGTAGTTCGGCTCGCAGTTCAGTTGCTGGTGCAACACCTTCAGCAACGGATGACGGCGTTAACCTGATTTGGGCAAATGATTCGGAATCAATTACAATTATGATGCCTGCGTCTGGTAAACTTATGTTTCTCAAAGCTGAAGTTTCAGTTGAAGGTGAAGTAGCTCCCGTACCGACTATCACACTCGACCCCGCAGGTCCGCTCTCTTTGGGGGAAGCTCCTATAGTTCACTCTATAGCTGTGAAGGGTGAAAACCTCGAAGGCGACATCACTCTCACATGCCCCGAGTATGTGACAGCCGACAAGACAACTATCACAAAAGCTGAGGCTGAGTCTGAAACCGGATGTTTCGTGACATTCACCGTCAATCCTCCCGCTTCTATCGACATGGCGAGATACGAAGTAGTGTTCGCCAGTGAAAACGCACAGTCTGTCACTCTCGTACTTTCCGGCAAGGTGGTTGTAGTGCCTACAGTGAGCAAGCTTGAGGATATTAAGGGTGGTTCAAACTTCAAATTCGACGGCGAAGTGCTCGTGACCTACGTCGATGCTCAGAGCAAGAGCTTCTTCGTAGAGGCTGACGGCCAGGCATGGCGTGTCTACACCGACCAGTCAACCAAATTTGACATCAGCAAGATAGCTGCCGGCGACATCATCACAAAATTCCGCGCTGAGACTTACGACAACATCGCACAGCGTAATATGTACCTCCAGGACAACAAGGGAGGCAACCTCAATGGCGTGACCCGCGTGTCTGAAGGCAACGAAGTTAAGCCAACAGTCATCACACTTGCTGACCTCGACGAGAAATATGCCGAGACTTACAACATGCTCGTTAAGCTCGAGAATATTACAGTGCCCGAGGCTGAAGGCAAGACTATCGCCGCTACATCTGCAATGGGAACTAACGTCAACGGGCTCACCGTCAAGCAGGGTGAAACTACACTTGAAAAAGTGCTCGGCACATTTGCCGACTCTGAGGTAGTGGGCGAGGCTGCTCCCGAAGGTGCGTTCAACCTCGTGGGTATCCGTCTGTGGACATCAGGTGTGCTCGCACGTACAAAAGCCGACATCACCGACTATGTCGTTCCTCCGACAATTTCTCTCGACGAGACTGAAGTTAAGTTGTCAGCTACCGAAGGTGAACAGGCTACCAAGGCTGTTAAACTGACCATGGCTAACTGCACAGCTCCCGTAGTCATCACAGCTAAGGAAACCGCCAACGAAATCACCCTGAGCACAATGAGCATCGAGCCTACAGAAGAACCTGTAGAAATCATCGTGACATTCGCTCCGACAAAAGAAGGTGTCGTTAAGCAGCAGTTCGAATTCACGACCGAAGGTCTTGAAGAGGCAGTAGTACTCGAAGTTGAGGGTACAGGTCTGAGCTTCATTGAAATGGTGGCTGCCGAGGCCGACGGTATGTACCGTGTGTACAACACAGCAGGTGTTCTCGTAATGGAGACAGCTGATGCAGCAGCTCTTCAGAGCCTGACACCGGGTCTTTACATCGTCAACGGCCGCAAATACATGCTCCGTTAAAAGATGACATAT
>CAYVNJ010000041.1:0-16382 GCA_964452865.1 uncultured Sangeribacter sp.
CTTCTTTTGCTCCGTTGACGATTGCGTCTATCTCGTCGGCGATTTCGTCGGAGGATAGCTTAATATAGTCCATGAAGGTCTTTTGGGTCTTGTGGCCGCTGACGTGCATCATCTGGAGTATGGCATGGTGTATTTGTAGGTGTATCATATCTTTCTGTTTAATGAAATTAGTTGGCGGTAATCCTGTAGTTCGGACTCTGAACGCCCGGCTATCGCTTTGTCTAATTCACGGAGAATTACCGTCTTGTCGAAGGGCAACGCGCCTGTCAGTGGTATCGTGTTCGAGATATGATGCCCCAAAAGATTGACCTTGATTTTCAGTCGGTCTATAAACGTACGAATCTCAATCAGTCTTTCAATTTCAGGTTCTTCCTCATACGAACCGTTTTGCACCTCATGGTACAATTCTGATTCCGGAAAGACTGTCAACGATACTATATTGATTATGCATGGGTGAAGCTCGTTCAGCACATCTGCTGTCGCGATTGCACTTTCAACACCTTTACCTTTTCCTCCAAGTCCGTTAAGATAGAAAACGTTGTAATGAATTCCGGCTTCGTCAAGTTTTGACAGCTGTTCGAGGATGTCGGAAGCACAGTAGCCTTTATTCATTCTGTCAAGTGTCGGTCCGTGAGCAGTCTCAATGCCGATATTGATGCTGTCGAGCTTCATGTGACGAAGGTTTTTAAGTTCCTCTACAGATTTAGGTGAGATGTCTGTCACTCGGGCAAACATGCCGAAAGAGACCAGGTGCGGAAGATACTTGCGGAGAAGAAATGCAATGTCCATCAGCTTGTTGTAGCTCAACACAAATGGATTTGCGCCTGTAAGATATACTCTCCTTGCGCGCGGTTGCCACTTTCTGATTACTTTCAAGTCGGTTTCTATCTCCGACAATGGAGACATTCGGAAAGGTGTGCCATGATAAAGGCTACAGAATTTGCACTTGCTCCAGGTGCAACCGGAAGTCACTTGAAGAAGCTGCGAGTTGGCTTCGTATGGAGGACGCCATATCTGCCCGGTGAAATGCAACTGCGGGTACATCATATCTTGATTATTTTTGTTAATTTTGTATTGCGAAATTAAGCCATAGTGAATGGCTAACCAACAACTTACCTAAAGGTTTGACCCTTACCGATAAGTTTGTTTCGCTTATTCTCAATCATTTCCAGACACTCGGATATGGCTAAAAAATTAGACTATGAATATTGCAAGGCCGCCCCGATGCTTGAATGGCTCGGCAACAAATGGGCTCTGGTAGTTCTCATTAAGATTTCCGAGAATGAGCCGGTACGCTTCAATGAATTGTACCGCAATATCCCGTCGGTTTCTGAGAAAGTGTTGTCTCAGGTATTGAAGCAACTTACTGCCGACGGCTTAATTCAGCGGCAGCTCTTTCCAGATGTTCCACCACGTGTGGAATACTCTGTCACAGACCTCGGCAAAACACTGTTGCCTCATGTAGAAGCGTTAATCAAGTGGGGGCATGATAATTTTGAACAGATAATTACTAACCGAAACGAAAGTATTTATTGATATCATATGAATTGGGTTCTTCTTATTATTGCCGGGTGTTTTGAGACGGGATTTGCATTCTGTCTCGGTAAAATGAAAGGATTGTCGGGAACTCCCTGGTGTCTGTGGGGTGTCGGATTTCTTGTGTGCCTCACACTAAGCATGACATTGTTGGCAAAAGCAGTACAGAGCATCCCCATAGGCACAGCCTACCCCGTATGGACTGGAATTGGCGCGGTGGGCACCGTAATTGTGGGCATAATATTCTTCAACGAGCCTGCCAACTTTTGGAGATTGTTTTTCATATCCACTCTGATTATTTCAATAATAGGCCTCAAACTTATACACTGACCAGATTATGCGACGCTTCAAACAACAACTGACAGAAGAAGAATGTATTGACATACTCCGCAGCTCAACATCGGGAGTACTGTCATTATGTGGCGACGACAGAATGCCTTACGGCGTTCCGCTAAGCCATGTTTATGATAATGGGAAACTATATTTTCATTCCGCTTTGGTCGGCCATAAGATAGATTTAATCAAGCAAAATGATAAGGGGAGTTTCACTGTCATAGCCAAAGATGAAATTCACCCGGAAAGATTCACAACCTATTTCCAGAGTGTAATAGCATTTGGGAAAATCCGGATTATAGAGAGTGAACAAGAAAAGCTGAGTATTCTTGAGATATTAGGCCGCCGATGCAATCCTGACGATTCAGAGGCTTTGTCAGAAGAAATCAAAACCGGGCTCAGACGTTGTCTGGCTATCGAAATGAACATCGAACGCCTCTCGGGCAAACAAGCAATAGAATTAGTCAACTTGGTTGGATAAGTTATATTGCGTATATTTGTATCTATAATTATCTTCACCCGCAAAAACCGACATCTGACAGATATGTCAAAACATAAAGCAACGGTCGACATTGCAGCAATAATACTTTCGCTGGCTGCAATCATCACAGGCTTCATGCTTCACAAAGAAGTATGGCATCTGCATCTTTATGACAACACGTCTTTGTGGGGCATACATGAAGTTGCCGGACTCGGACTATTACTCCTCGTCACAACCCACTGCCTTCAACATTCGTTCTGGTTTAAGAATTACTCCAAACTCAAGGTCAACAAAAAGAGAGTGACGACCATATTGCTAATCGTCGGCATGATTGTAGTAATATCCGGAATTATGCTGATGTGCGGAAGCCATTCTGAACTTGTCTCTCACCTCCACTATGCCGTAGGTCTGCTGTTCATAGCTCTCGCCATAGGTCACGTGTCCAGACGTTGGAAAATTCTGAAATCACTGCTCTGAAATAAACAAACAACACACAACATGAAACATATATTTCTTACAGCAATAATGGTTATGACCAGTTTGTTATCGGCTAACGCCCAGACCTCAGACACACTCCGCATTGACGGTGCGGTTGGAAAACTTTTCAGCATCATCAATCGCCCGGCGTCATCCAAGAAAGTACCCCTCGTCATAATTTGCCACGGATTCAGCGGCAACTGCATGCGACCCTTCATCAGCGACCTGGCCGAAAGCATCGTCGCCCAGGGAATGGCAGCCCTCCGTTTCGACTTCAACGGCCATGGCAAGAGCGACGGCGAGTTTAAGGATATGACGGTGCTCAACGAGATTGACGACCTGAAAAAAGTGATTGCCTGGGCACAAAAACAACCGTGGGTCAAAGACATAAGCCTTGTAGGTCACTCTCAGGGCGGGGTAGTGGTCAGCATGGTGAGCGGCGAACTTGGCGACAAAATCATAAAAGCAGAAGTGCTGCTTGCGGCAGCTGCTGTGCTGCGCGATGATGCTCTGCGTGGAAATACGATGGGAGCACAATATAATCCCTGGGATTTTAAGGGCGACTACATTGAGTTGCCACATTCTCCGGAAGCCGGAGCACTACTTCTCGGCAGGCAATATGTGGAAACGGCCATCCGACTCCCGATTTACGAAACAGCCGCCAATTATGACGGCCCGACATTAATTGTTCAAGGCACTCACGACCAGATAGTACCATATACCTATGCCGAGCGATACAATGAGAAAATCAAGAACAGCGAATTGAAACTCATCCCGGATGAGAACCACGTATTCTCAAACACCCAGAAAGAAACCTCAATCCTGGTTGCGGACTGGCTTCACTCGCATCTACATAGCTAACAGTATTCTGCCCCCTTCCTTGATAAAGACACCGGGATGACGGTATACTGCGGCGTATACCTGTTCAATACTTACAATAGCACGGTACTGCCATAAGCATCCGCAAACTTAAGCCGTATGTGAGAAGTATTACTTCACACACCTGCGCAATAACATATTTTTCTGTCGCATAGTTTTTTTGAGTAATTTTGTATGTGATATTCAAGAGCATACAAATGACAGGGAAGTTATGTTTTGCGGGGTTTATCGCTGTAGCATCTGTCTGGGGTGCACATGCTGAAGAAACTCCGGACTCTGTAGCCTCTCACAAATTGCATGAGATTGTCGTGACGGGCAATTCTGCCCGGCAGCGGATAAACAATTCGCGCCTCGGTGCCGAGCGACTTGAGTTGACAAAACTGACGGCTGTGCCGTCGTTCGGCGGTGAGAATGACATCATCAAATCGATATCTCTCTTGCCAGGGGTACGAAGTGAAGGCGACGGCGGTGGAGGTTTTGAGGTGCGCGGCGGGAGTGCATATCAAAATCTGGTTCTTCTCGACGGATTTTCGCTCTACAACCCTTCGCATGTGCTGGGCATATTTTCTACGTTCAACGATGATGCCATAGGCGGAGCCACGCTCTACAAAGGGCCTTTCCCGGCTATGTATGGCAATGCTTCTTCATCTGTTCTTGAAACATCGCTTGCCGCCGGCGACATGGAGAGATACCATGGTTCTGCAAGCATAGGCCTTCTGGCGGCAAAGATTGAGGCCGACGGTCCTATTGTCAGGGATAAACTGTCGTTTGCGGTGGCAGCACGCCGCTCGTATGTCGATGCTTTTCTGAAGATGATTCCTCAATACAGAAGCACCGTTATGAACTTCTACGATGTCTCGGCTAAACTGCGTTGGAAACCGTCTGAATCGCACATGGTCGACGGAAGTTTCTTTTATAGTAAAGACAACATGGCGGTAGCAAGCCTTATGGGATTTTACTGGGGAAACCTCGGTACATCGCTCAACTGGATTGCACGATGCGACGATATGTTATCATTCAACACCACGGCTGCCATGACTCATTTCAATCCTACGACGTCGATGCACATCATGGATATGAACCAGACATTGCGTGCCTACATCCGCAACTACTCTGTGACGGAGAAGGTCGTATGCGAGTTTTCCGACAGCCATAGTCTTGAATTTGGACTACAGTCTGAACTGCTCCGGGTGAAGTCGGCCGAATGGGTTGTCAATGCATCGAAGGAGTTGGAAATACGCTCGTTGTGGGAGAATGCCGTCTGGGTAGATTATTCCTGTAAATTTGCCGACCGATTCGACATCGTGGCCGGTCTACGGCTAAATTCAGCCTCGGCCTTATCGCAGCCACGTTTTCATGCGTATATGGCTTCAGGCAATAGCCCGACACAGTTCCTCGCCAAGACATATCTCACCTTAGAGCCACGGCTGTCGCTCAAATATGCCGTACATCCTCTCCACAACATAAAAGCAGGCTTCGGCATCTCGTCGCAGAACATACATGCCCTGCAAGCAGGTTCAACCTCTTTCCCCACCGACCGTTTTGCACTGACCTCGGCCATTGTCCGACCCGAACGCTCTTTGCAATGGGGTGCAGGATATACAGGCATGACCGCGAATGGCGGCTTCGACTGGAGCGTCGAGGCTTTCTACCGCAACCTCAACAATGTCTATGATTTCAAAGACGGACGCAGTACATCATCCGACATCGCTCTGGAAAACATTATTCTGGGTGGGCGTGGACGCAGCTATGGTGCTGAACTGATGCTACGCAAAAACTCCGGACGGCTCACAGGTTGGTTGTCGTACACACTGTCCCACACGCAGACCAAGATACCCGGCATCAACGAAGGACGGTGGTATGATGCTACCAACGACCGACGTCACGACTTCTCAATCACAGCCATTTACCGGCTGACTGACCGCTGGAGTCTGTCGGGTTCATGGATATTCCTGTCGGGCAGGCCACTGACCGCACCAGACGTAAAATACGAAGTGGCCGGAGTGACATGTTATTACTATTCAAGCCGCAATTCATATAAGACGCCGCCCACTCACCGTCTCGACATTTCGGCCACATACTCCCATGTAGGCAAGAAAATCACCTACGAGTGGACATTCGGCGTCTACAACGCCTATTGCCGCTACAATCCATACGTGGTCTATTTCGAGGATGATGCATCAAAACCTTCAGGCACGAGAGCCGTACAACAATCATTGTACGGACTTATTCCTTCGGTAGCCTATACCATAAAATTCTGAAAATCATGAAAATATCTCATATCGGCATTGCTGCAATACTAATGACAGGCCTGGCGTCATGTGAAAAAGAGCTCGACATCAAGTACCACGACATCGACCCTGTCACAGTGATTGAGGGCGAGCTGACTCCCGGAGGAATTAAGGTGGGAATCACCATGACAACGCCTATGGATGAGCCTATGAACCTTACTCGACTGACAGATGCCTCCGTGACCCTGACCGACATGTCGACGGCAATCACATACACTCTCACAGCCGCAGACGACGGATATTTCCGCAATCCGGTGTCGGGTATTGCAGGACATGCATACAGGCTCACAGTGAGCCGAGGAAATGATGTCTTCGAAGCAGAGACAACCATGTTCTCACCCTCGGAATTTGTCAGCCTGGAGTTCAATTGGATTAAGATGCCCTACGACCATGTCGCCGTCCTGCAGGGGCAATTTATCGACACACCCGACACAGACTGCTATTGGGTGAAAATCTTCCGCAACGATAAAATCTACCGCTGGAGCGAGATGAACAATCGGAGCAGTATCGACGGTGTGCTGACATTCGTTGCCATGACCACCCGACAGGATACTGACAAAGATGATGAAAGCGACATACTATACGACGGTGATGTGGTTACGGCTACAGTCTGCGCCATTTCCAGAGACATGTACGACTATCTCGAGGCACTTCAGAACGACAGCAACGGACCGGCGATGTTTACCGGCGGCAAATGCCTCGGCTACTTCATTGCCACATCTCCCGTATCGAAGTCAATCACTTTCCACCCCGACCAGATACCGTTCTACGGAATGTAGTCACCCATTCTATCGCCCGGTAGCCTGCAGATACGACAGTTTCTTTATCTGGAACTGCCCGTAGGCATCTACAAACTTATCCTGCGACTGCTGATAGAGTGTCTGCGCATTCAGCAAATCAGTGATTGTCGTCGTACCTGCATTATAGAAATTCTGATTCAGTCTGAGGTTCTCAGCAGATTGAATTATTGATTGCTGTGCTATCTCCATTTGGGCATACGATGTCGTCAGGTCATTCCACGCATTAGTCATGGCTATTATGAGCATCTGCGAATCATCCTCCAACTGAGTACGTGCAATTTGGGTTTCTATTTTCTTCTTCATATTGTGTGAGCCTCCCCACCAATCGGTCAGAGGTACACTCACCGTAACATAGATGTTGGCAAATGTATGACCCTGCTCCAACAGGTGCTCGTAATTGTAGCTTGCACCTGCCGCAACAACTGGCAGGTTATTACCCAACGCCATTTTTTGTTCGAGTTCTTTAGCCTTGACATTCTGCACAAGCAGTCCGTGTCCGACGGTCTGATTAAGGCAATCTTCGGGACTTCGATAAATGTCGTGGGGAAAATCAGGAATTACCCCGGCCGCCATAACGGTATCTACATCTACAGAACCTGATGTTCCTTTGCCAACATACTGTGAGAGCAGCAACCTGATAACACTGATACCATTATCGAGTTCAGTACGGGCCACGAGCATCTCGTTTCTTTTCAACTTGACCTCAAGCAAGTCGTTCGCAGTCGTCACACCGGCATCAACATAACTCTGAACCTGAGTTGTCAATGTGTCCAACATAGAAATCACATCATCCAGAGTGCGGCGCTTTGAGTGGAGCGATACGAGCTGCCAGTAATACTGCTCTACATTTCGACGCACTTCGTCTGCGGTCTGGCGTTGCTGCAGGCGGCTTACTTCCTCACCAACATGCGCCAGCCGGTTGCCATTGACAATGCGTCCACCGAGAAAAATTGGCTGTATGAGATTAATTCCTGCGGCAGAGCCTTTCTTCAATACACTAAGATTGAAGTCCATATCCGGCAAGTCAGGGCCAAGCATTGAGAGCGGGAGATTTATATTGTGCTGAAGCATACCATGATTGGCTGTAAATGCAGCTCCGCTCACGCTTATCGAAGGGAAATACTTTGTAAATGCCTCGCGCGAGGTCTCGCGCGAAGCCTGCATATTGTAATCTGCCGTATGCATACGGGCATTGTTTTCGAGAGCCAGGCGCACACATTCATCGAGCGACAGCTGTTGTGCATTGATTAACCCGGAGCAAATCAGAGTCAGTGCTACGGTTATACTGAATATTTTTTTCATTTAGTGTCGTGTTTTACTGTTTTCTCCATCACCTTCCAATAGAGTACGGGGATTACGGTTACGATGAAGAAGAATGTAATGATTGTTCCCCAGAAAATGACTGTACCCATAGGTCGCCACAACGGTGTTCCGGTAAGCACCATAGGAAGCACACCCATTGAGGCGGCCGCCGACGTAAGGAAGATAGGCCGCATACGCCTTTCGGCACTATGGAAAATGGCATCTTTAACGGTCATTCCTTCTGACCGTTGAAGTTCCTCGGCATAGTCGATCATGATGATGACATTTCTTACGAGAATACCCATCAGGGAGATGAAACCGAGCGTGCAGGTCAATGACAGTACTTCCCCTTGGATAGCAAGCCCTATGCCAGCTCCCGGGATGCACAACACGATGCAAAGCAACAGTAGCGCGGATGTGGCAACGTTTTTATAATGAGATAGAAGAATGAAGAATATAATCACCACGGCCATAAGAAGTGCGGATATAATCGGAGGCCACATTTCCTCCGACTGACTATAGTCGCCACCATATTCGATAGTGACACCCTCAGGCAACTGCAACCGGTCTATCTGTTTCTGCAATTGGTCTGTAACGGTAAGTGCAAATGAGCCCCGCTCCACCTCGGAACTAATGGTGACACATGGTATGCCGTTGCGGTGAGACAGCTGCCCGTAATTCCACGACGGTTTAACATCCGCCACCTGACGCAACGGAGCGGACGCAATACCCATGACAGGAAGCAATTCACCACGAAGGTCATCGACATCTGAACGTTCAGATGTCGGAGTACGGAACACCACCGGTGTGGCGTAGGTTCCGTCCCACATCGTGGCAACCGGAATACCCGACTGAGTATACCTCATGGCAAGATTAGCCTCAAGCATCATATCGCTCAGTCCGAGTCTCGACATAGTGGTGAAATCCGGTTCGACCCGTGCGGCCACAAGTGGGTCATTGAGGCTGCTCCTGACAAGGTTTATATCAGCAATCGAGTGCATTATGGCAACCACTGAGTCGGAAACCTCCTGAAGCTTTGCGTAATCACTTCCTTTGACACGGACCTCTATCGGGTAAGCCGCATTCGAATACGAAAGTTGCTTGAAACGTATTTTAGCCTCCGGGAAATAGTCGCGGTACTTCGCCGTATATTCATTCAGAATGTCAACTGTCGCTTCGTTACTTTCTGTGTTGACGATGAACTGGGCAAAGTTCGGGCCTCCGACCTGCGGCGCGTAGGTTGTCTGAAAACGCGGCGAGGAACATCCGTGAAAATTTGCAACCGAAACCACACGTTTATCATTCCTCAATATACGCGCAAGAGAATCGGCCACGATGTTTGTCTTATCAAGCGGTGTGCCGGTAGGTAGATAAATCTCTACTGCAAACTGGTTGCGCTCGGCAATAGGCATAAGTTGCATCGGACGATTCATCAGCAACCACCCTCCCCCGGCGGTCAGCACAACAGCAATCAGCAGTACGACCCGAGGGTGATTGAAGCACTTGGTAATTACTTTGTCATAAGCTGACTGCAAGACACGCAACAGAGAGAAATGCTTCTCGCTTTTGTCAGCCTCCGCATCCAGGCCGGCCACTTTAGCCGGTTTGATGAAACGGTATTGAAGGAAAGGCACAAGTAATTCAGCAATCAGCAAAGACCCCATCAGAATAATTGTTATGGCCCAGGGGAAGTCTGTCAGGAAATCACGGAACATTCCCGTCATAGTAATCAAAAACGGGAAGAATGTAATGGAAATGGCCAGTGTAGCCGAAAAAATAGACTTAAGGAATTCCGAAGCCGACCTTATGGTTGCCTCCTTACGTTCCATGCCTTCTCCTATCAGTTCGACATAGTCATCGATAATAACCACCGAATTGTCCACAATCATACCCAGCGATACGATAAGACAGGCGAATGTCACCGTATTTAGTTCTATTCCGAATATATAGAACAACCCAAGCGAGATGAATATGGTGATAGGAATGGTAGCCGCCGCAATCAGTGCCACCCTTATCGGAAGGAGCAAAACAATCACCACGATGACGGCTATGACCGCTATCAGCAACTCCCTCAGAAAATCCATGACACTATTGTTGACCACCTCCGGTTGATTGGTAATCTTGAACAGAGTCACATCAGCTGGAAGTTCAGACTGAAATGCATCCAGCTGTTTCTCGACTTTCCGACCCATATCCACTATATTGTTTCCTTGCTTCATCTCTACCGAGAGAAGTATGCATTTGCGGCCGTTGTTGGTAATGAAAGACGCCGGCTCGGGGTATTCACGCCTGACTTCGGCAATATCTTTCAGTCGCACAACATCTCCGCCAGGAGTCGACATAACAATCTGGTCAGCTATGTCGGCTACGGAATTCAGCGGGTTGTCAACATAGATTGGCGACGTATAGGAGTCGGACCGTATCTCTCCTCCGGTTGTCTGAAAACCTTTTGCAAAAAGTGTCGCGGCCAAAGTCTTCTCCGAAATACCATAATGCGAAAGTCTTTCGGGGTCGATATTTATCGAAATCTGCTCGCTCTGTTTGCCGTAAACACTCATTGTGCCTACACTCTCAATCGTGCGCAGGCGGTCCTGCAGTGCATCCATATAATCACCCAACTCCCGGTAAGTCTTATCCTCACTCTCCATGGTGATGAGCAATGCCGAGGTATCGCCGAAGTTCGATATCACCTCAACTGCCAATACCCCAGACGGCAGTTGCCTCTTCACGTTGGCAAGTTCACGGCTGAACGTATTCCAGAAAGAATCCGTGTCCTTGACCTTGTCGTCAAGTTCGACATAAATCATAACCATGCCGTCGGTCGCGTTAGAGGTTGTCTTGACTTTATTTACCTCCTTGAAGCTGAAAACGAAGTTTTCCAACGGCTTCATCACCTGTTGTTCCATTTCAAGGGATGTGGCACCAGGATAGACCGCTACCAAGACACCCTCACGGATAGTGAAATTAGGAAACTCATTTTTATTCATAGTCTGGAGTGCATAAATGCCGAAAACGACTAATACGCACACCATCAGCACAACGACATTGGCATACTTGACACCCCATGCCACAAGTGGAGAATTTTTTACCGCAGGAAGTTTCGACAATAATCCTCCCTCGATATTTTTATTTGATAAATCCATATCGGTCTGCTCAATTAATGGATTTGACCTTTGTGCCCTGCGAAACCTTATCCATTCCGGCCACAATCACATGGTCGCCGCGGTTTAATCCACCGCTAATCATTATTCCTTCAGGAAGCATTCCACCCGGACACACAATGCGTTTTCTGGCAATACCGGCCGAGTCAAGCCAGACAAAATGGGTGTTGTCGGCCGAAAGCATCACTGCCGACACGGGAAGTATAACCCCTTCTGAGGTAGATGCATTACTGATGGCAACCTCACATATCATGCCGGGCAACAATCTCCCGCCTGAATTATCAACATGATATTTCACCTGATAAGAACGGGACAACGGATTGGCAGCAACACCTTTTTCCACCAGACGTCCTGTGTAGACCTTATCTGGTGCAGCCTTGGTTGTGATTGTTGCAGTAGTACCATTGACAAATTTGGATATTTCATTCTCAGGGATTGAAATTCCGACTTTCACGGCACGTATGTCCACAAGCTTTACAACAGGCGTTCCCGGTGCTACAGTCTGACCCACGGATGCCATTTTTTCCGAGACAACTCCCGTCACGGGGGAGTACAGCTTAGCATCGTCAAGAGCAATGCGCGCTATCTCGGCAGCACTCTCGGCCTGGCTCAACTTACTCTTGACCTCTACCCATTTGATATCCGGCAGAGAGTTTGACTCATGAAGAAGTTTCATCCTGTTATAAGCATCCCTGGCTTGATTTAATGTAGCCTTGGCTATATCATAGGCTCTGCGTAAGGAACCGTCATCCAGAGTTCCAATCAATTGTCCCTTCCGCACATTGTCACCCTCCGACACAGATAGTGTCCGTATAGTACCCGCTGTAGAGAAACTTACAACCGTACCGCTTTCCTCTTCAACAGTACCGGAATATGACCGTGTTACATCAACACCGTTGTCGGAAACTGTCAGCGTCTTTACTCTGACAGGTGGATTAACTGTTTGCTTCTTATCCGAATGTCCGCACGCGGTGATTAAAAAGACTGCAATGGTCGGAAAAAGAATCCGACACGCCAATCGATAATTCATATATAATATAATTATTATGGGTTGCTATTTTTAGAAGGCAAAGTTAAACCCGATTTGCACACACATAAATGTCCGCTTTATGGAAAAAATTGTCAATAGGTTCGATTTTTGATGTTGTGAATTGAAATAACCGATAAAATACACTTATTTTGTACTCTCAAACATAATAGACAGATGACCACCCCTTTGAATATATCAACCGTACGACTCTATCCGGAAAGCGACACAAGGCGTGTGCTCGACATGACCGGACGATGTGCCTTTGCTATATGTACAGAAGGAGAATTCACAATCAAGATACTAAACGAACAATACGTGGTGGCAAGCCATTGTATGTTTGCCTGTATGCCATTTGTCAATATAGAAGTGATTGGGGTAGTGAAGCCGAGTGAAATAATTTTCGGCAACATAATGATTGAGGATATTCCTATGGCAATAAATCGGTGGGTCAATACAGACAACCTCAGTGCCATTCAAAACCACCCGCTTGTCAAGATTACTGACGACCGGTTCTGCCGGTTGATGAACGCTATAAATGCCTATCAGAACGAATACCACGAGAGCCGGCAAAGCCTCCCTGATAATATCTGCAATCAGATTCAACTGGATATAATCGACTTTCAAAGCAAACTCATAATCGCTCAGGTGCTGAAGATATATTTCACCAATGTACCTATGAATGTAAAAGGCCACACACATCAGGACATAATATTCCAACACTTCATGCTTGACCTCTATGCCAACTGCCGGACTCAAAGAAACGTAAGGTTCTATGCTTCTCGTTCTGGTGTAAGCCTGAAATATTTTTCAACGATAATACGACAGTTGACGGGTACAAGTCCGTCGGACTGGATTGAAAGAGTCGTTGCCGGCGAGGCAAAAGCAATGCTCTCCAACATGCACATAAATATAAAAGACATTGCGACGACACTAAACTTTCCGGACGCTCCTACATTCACCAAATACTTTCATCGGGTTACAGGCATGACTCCTAAAGCCTACCGCCAGACCCTACTGACAACTTGAACGCAGAGGTAGCCGCCAATAAATCAATGCATCAGCGGAAGACGGGCTATATCAGCACCTTGCCATTGAGGAAAAATCAATCGTACCGTATTGTTCTTTTCCATTGTCATCCTATTTATATCCATAATTGGATTTATACACACGAAATACTTATGCAAATTCTTCTTTGCTCATTCTTAATACCAGTCATGTTTTTCGTTGCGGTCGAGAGCCGCGATGCGCGACATTTCATCATCCGAAAGCGAAAAGTCGAAGATTGATATATTCTCCTGCATGTGAACCGGATTGCTTGAGCCGGGAATAACCACAACTCCACGCTGCAGATTCCATCGTAGAATAACCTGTGCTACCGACTTTCCATGCCGCCGGGCAATATCCGTCAGCACAGCGTCGCTGAGCAATTCTTTCTGATGACCTCGGCCACCGAGAGGATACCATGCCTCGACTGCTATACCGAGTTGCTGTATATGGGGCACTACCTCCAAATCCTGATAATAGGGGTGAACTTCGTTCTGAACAAGAACCGGTTTGATGTCAACATGTTTGATAAACTCGTCAATCTCCTTGATATAGTAGCACGATACTCCGAGCGAACGTATCTTCCCGGCCTTTACATACTTCTCCATAGCCTTGTAGGCCTTCACATCATCCGCCCCGGGATGATGAAGCAACATGAGGTCGACATATCCGATATCGAGCTTACGGATGCATTCTTCGATAGCTCGCTCGGGGTCGGCATACTGGTTTGGATAAATCTTCGTGGCTACAAAAATCTCCTCGCGGGGAACACCCGATTCCCGCACACCTTGACCCACCTCGGCTTCATTGCCATACATGTGGGCAGTATCAATCTTACGGAAACCGAGAGATATGGCTGATTTTACCGAATTTACACAAACGTCGCCCGTGAGGCTGTATGTGCCAAGACCCACAACCGGCATATCATACCCACTGCTGAGGCGTATGGTAGGCGCAGACCCGTTCTTACCCTCCGACAGTGAAAATTTAGCATAGTCAATACTCATATCTTCATGTTGTTCATAATCTACAGGTTCACCTGAATTCTCAGGCACATCGTTCTCGTGTGAGCATGCGCACATTGAGAGCAAAACGGTCATCAGTATCGCCAGATAAGGCGTCCGGTACTTCAACATGTATAGTTACTATTATTCCACATGCAAAATTACATACACCGGCAAAAGGTACACCTACCATTTATCGGGATGTGACAACCAATATCCTGAATCTCCAGACTGTGACACAACAATTAAGTTTCAGCAGCAGGCACATATTTTCTATAAGAATCTTCATACCTTTGCAGCCGGTACACTATCAACACTTATGAATTCTACAATCGCAAACATATTATTAGTAGGAGGTGGGAGTTGCCTCGGTGGTATATCAAGGTATTTAGTCAGTAAAGGGATGCAGGCTGTCTGCCATACGGTATTCCCTTGGGGCACGTTTCTCGTTAACGTATTGGGTTGCTTTGTCATTGGATTAGTCTATGGGTTCATAGACAAGGGGGGCTATATGAGCAACGAAATGCGACTGTTCCTAACGGTCGGTTTCTGCGGCGGATTTACTACCTTCTCCACTTTCATGCACGAGAATTATCTACTGTTTACCGGCAGCGAACATCTGACCATAATCCTTTACGCGATTGCAAGTACCCTTGTCGGGTTTCTCATGGTCTACCTGGCATATTGCCTGACACGACTCTAATAGGCGTAAATCAGTTATTGTTTGACTTTGACTATCCACCCTCGTTTTTTACCTTCGGGACGGGTGATATAGCCTTTGTTAGCGAGGTTATCCACCTGCTTTTGGATTGCAGAACGACTGATGCCGAGGGCTATGGATATGGTCGATAGTGAGGCATCGGGATTAGATTGAAGGATACGGAGAATACGTCCGGGCGTTGAGGTAGAGAAACGGACGATTTCTCCTTCGTACCACCACATTGTTTCTCGGTCACCCGATAGAAATTCAAGCATTGCTGAAATATCAGCTGATAGTGCTTTCTCCAGATAGTCCACAAATGGAGTTACGGATTGAAGAGAAGCGTGTGCTCCGTCAGCCGGAATCGGTCCAACAGAAGCATCGGCAAGTGCTAATGCATTCAGATAGGCTTTCTTATTTTTGCTGCGGATAACCATCATCGGCCATTTATGACGTCGTAAGATGAAGTTGACCATTAGTCGAGCTATACGTCCATTACCGTCTTCAAATGGGCGGATACGTATATAGCGGTAATGAAATAGTCAGCCATTAAAGCAGCTGTTTCCTCAGGAGAGGCATACTCAAAACGTTCGCCTGTAGGTGTAATGACAGAGTTAGGACGAGTCTTGTATCTTCCGGCATGAACCGTATAACTTGTCGTTTCACCACCAGGCAACTTCCGATATACTTCATAGTCTTCACGTAACATCACCTGATGTACCTGACGAATGAACGTTGCAGTCAGAGGTTCATCGGTCTCAGCCTCATGTTCAACTATATTCAGGCAAATGTTGTGAGCCTTCATCTCCTCAAGGTCTTTCATTTTTGCCGAACCAATGACTTCACCGAGAAGAAGCAACACTTCAGTTTGTCCGTATGTAAGCGAATTTCCCTCAATGTGATTGCTGTTATAGTTGAAGTCAATCATAAACTTACGTTTCAGTCGCTTTTCATCATCAGATGAAAGTGGCTGCATATCTAACCATTGATTATAAAGTTTATTGAGTTGTCTCATATCGTAATATTTTCTGTAAAGAGGCAGAATATACCACTGCCACACATATATACCACCTAAAAAGTGGTACAAATTTCATTTTCGGATGAAATGGGGTAGGGGATATAATAAAAAAGCTGAAATCGTCTGGTTTCAGCTTATTCTGTGACCCCGGAGAGCTCCGGGATTATTTCAACTTTTTTAGCCGTAGTTTGCTGCTACAGGTAATTTACGACTACTGTACTTTCACTCTACTACATGAATTTTATTAGTACTACGTGTAAACTACATGATATTGGTATCATAGCTGTTATAATTGTAGTAGTTGTATCTTGAGTTATTTATACTCA
>CAYVNJ010000042.1:0-16299 GCA_964452865.1 uncultured Sangeribacter sp.
TTTAGTCGTAGCTTTGCATCGTTTTTGATAGCAAAAAATTGTTTTATTATTTTTAATCTTACAAAGAAATGAAGAAAGTAGTTCTTTCGCTTGCTGTTCTTTTCAGCGTAGCACTTGTTTCTTGCGGCGGCAACAAAGAAGCTGCTCAGGATAGCGACTCAATCATCGCAGAAGAAGCTCTCGTAGAGGTTTCTGACTCTGTAGAGGGTGACTCTGTAGTTGCTGACACAGTAGTAGCAGTTGACTCAGCTGTAGTTGCTCAGTAATTAAAACTAAGAGTTTTATACCGGGTTGTCGCGCATGCGTGGCAACCCGGCCTTTTTATAGGCGGTATTATGCGACGTATCCTTAAATTTTTGTTCGGCCGCGACTTGTGGGCCTCCCGTTTCGGAGTGCTGGCGGCGACATCGTTCCTCTCGCTCATCTGGTTTGTGACCGACTGGTGTATGTATACTACCTTTCGTGCCATGAGCGACTGGTTGCTATGGGCTGTTAATATTGCGGCGGCCTTTCTGCTCATGCTCCCTTTTGTACTGACACGACGAGTGTGGGTGCAGGGTGTGTGGCTTGCAATATTGGATGCGTTCATGATTTCGAATATCATGTACTGCCGCACATACTTCACGGCTATTCCTGCCGACAACTATGCATTGGCAGGCAATCTCGGCGATTTTGTAGCTTCTGTGGTTGACTCGATTCGCTGGCCGGATGCAGTATTTACCGTGATATTGGCTGCCGGGTGGATATTAGCAGTCAGAACACCAAGGAGGAATATTAAACGGCTTTTAGGTCGTTATGTTTCTTTGCTCGGACTGGCAGTCGCAATCGCTGCTGGTGGCATGCTGAGCCGCGGTAGTTTTTTCAGTCAGTATGACAAACTTGTACAGTCGTGTTATTACAGCACATGTGGTGTACCTACATACACTCTCGCCGGTCATCTTGCATATAGTATCCACGCCGAAGGGCGTCCGTCGGAGGCCATGCAACGCGAAGCTGCGGAATGGCTAAGGATGCATGATGACAACGTGAGTAGTATACCCTCCCATTTACTTACTGATTCTATCCGTAAGAACCTTGTGGTGATTATTCTTGAGTCGTTTGAGAGTTGGCCTATAGGGACAAGTGTCGGTGGAGTGGAAATAACTCCTTATCTCGACAGCCTGGTGTCACTCCCTACTACTTTCTATGCGCCCCACATGCTGACCCAGGTTGCATCAGGACGTTCGATTGACTGTCAGTTGCTGCTCAATGCAGGTCTGCTGCCACCGTTGGGGTCGGTCTACAGCATGAAATATCCTCATTCCACCTACCCGACAATCAATAAGGCACTACGTGAGAAGTATGGCACACGGAGCATTATATTTACAGCCGATAAACCTATAACATGGAACCAGGCGGCCATTGCCAGAGCTTTCGGCTATGACTCGCTGATAGACCGCCGCGCATGGAAAATGGATGAGATGATAGGAAATCCGGCAAAACTGTCTGACGGTTCTTTCATGCGTCAGGCTGTCAGCCGCATTAAAGACGCTTCGTCCGGACTCTGGCCTGAAGGAAAGTCTGCCATGCTTACTTTCGTGACATATTCCGGGCATAACCCTTTCATTATCCCCGATAAGTTTAATGACCGTGCTTTGT
This sequence comes from uncultured Sangeribacter sp., assembly GCA_964452865.1. Taxonomy (GTDB): domain Bacteria; phylum Bacteroidota; class Bacteroidia; order Bacteroidales; family Muribaculaceae; genus Lepagella. The sequence continues at coordinate 1,639 of CAYVNJ010000042.1, forward strand.
CGTCAAAACTCACCGGCATGCCCAAAGGGATAAAGCATTACATAGAGGCCGCTCATTATACAGACTCGCAATTGCATATTCTTATTGACTATCTTAAATCTCGCCCCGACTACGACAAAACGATTGTAGTGATTACCGGCGACCATGAAGGACTTGCCTCGTTGCGTCGGGATGCCATGCATTCGTCAAAGGCAAGCAGGCTGGTTTCGAAGGAGCAGTTCACTCCATTTATTGTGCTGAATGCGCCTGTTGGCGGACGTTATGATGAGGTATTTGGACAGATTGACATGTATCCCACATTGTTGGATATGCTCGGGCTAAATGATTATCATTGGCGTGGACTCGGACATAGCTTACTGCGTGTCGGTGCGCCGCGATGTGCCGTTTCTTCAATGACCGGAGAGGTGGCCGGTGATACGACCGGAGTCGATATGAATGTGTTGAGAAAAGCGCGCCGTATATCAGATGTGCTGATACGCGCCGATATGCTGAAAAATCAGCCTTTAGATAAATAAGGCGATGTATCGCCGAATAAATCGGAGTATATGATATCCGATGCCCCGAGTTTACTTTTGATGTAAGCTCCTGCCGCTTTCCCGGCAGTCAGGCGCTGTTCTTTGTTGTCGAGCAACCGACTGAATGTATCGTTGAGCGATTTACTGTCGGAAACCGGGAAACCTCCGCCAGCCTCCGCCAGTTCTTTAGCTTCAAGAAATTTGGCATTGTTTGGTCCGTAGACAACCGGTATACCGTAAACTGCAGCTTCGTTGATATTGTGCAGCCCGGCTCCGAAACCACCGCCGACGTATGCCCAGTCGGCAAGCCTATACAGGCTCGACAGGAGTCCGAAGCAGTCTACAATCAGATATCGGGCAGTCGTTGCGTCGACTTTGCCGTCTTTAAGTTCGGACAATGCCACCGCGCCATCTCCAAGATTTTGTTTCAGGGCACTGATACGCCGAGGATTAAATTCGTGCGGGGCTATTATGGCGTGTACCTCGGGATGCTCTTTCAGCCAGGATATGTATAATTCTTCGTCGGCGGGCCACGATGAACCGAATACTATGTTGGTAGATGCGGGACTGCTGAAAGCTTCGGCCTCAGGCGAACGGCGGGCATTGGCCATGATGTCTGTAACCCGGTCAAAACGAGTGTCGCCTGCCACTACGGCGCGTGTCATCCCAACACTCTTCAATAGGGAAATGCTACGTTGGTCCTGCACATAAATGGTATTGAACAATTGAAGCCACCGGCGGTATCTCGCACCCGCAGGTCGGAAGAACATCTGGTCGGGACGGAAAATTGCCGACACAAGAAAAGTAGGAATTCCACGGCGGTTCAATTCATGCAGATAGTTGCGCCAGAACTCATATTTGATGAAAATGGCCATAGATGGATTGACCGTCTCTATGAATTTCCTGACGCGTCCTGGTGTGTCGAATGGAAGGTAGACTACCGCATCGGCCAACGGATAGTCTTTTCTTACTTCGAAGCCCGAAGGCGAGAAGAACGAAAGGACAATGCTTACCTCAGGATGACCTTTGCGCAGACGTTCGATTATAGGTCTTGCCTGTTCAAACTCTCCCAATGATGCCGAGTGTATCCATACCCTTTCAGAGTCGTTTTTAGGAAGACCTGACAGTGTTTCCAACACCTTGCGCTGTCCGTCAATCATCAGTTTGGCCTTACGGTTGCGAAGAGAAGCCAGACGTACAGCCCCGGCATAAGCAGAGATGCCCGCTGTGTATAGCGGGCTCTCTATCATGCCGACAAGGCGGTCGGCAAGTCTGTGCAGTCTGCCGTTTTTGCTCATCTGTTGATGCGCTCTACGGCAGCGTTTATGCGTCGGATGACTTCTTCTTTAGGCAGAAGTTCCGTTATATCGAACATGTGTGGTCCGCGGCATGAACCTACGACTGCCAGGCGGAATGCGTTCATTACATTGCCGAGGTGATAGCCGTTCTCTTCAATCCAGGCAAGGACTTTCTTTTCGGCTACAGCCGAGGTCATGTCATCCATTCCTTCGAGCAATACGACGAGCTCTTTCATGATGCGGGGGGTATCTTCGCTCCAACGTTTGCGAACATCCTTCTCTGCATATTCTTCCGGTGCGCGGAAAAAGAAGTCGGCTTGTTCCCAGAGGTCACTTACGAAGTTGGCGCGTCCTTTGACCATACCGACTGCCCGGGCTACAAACGCAGGGTCAGCATCTTTGACACCATGAGCCTCAAGCACCGGCATAAACAGTTCAGCAAGCTTGTCATCAGCCATGCGCATCAGATATTCGTGGTTGAACCATATGCCTTTCTTGAAGTCGAATTTCGCTCCCGAACGCGAGCAATGGTCGAATGAGAATTTCTCGACCAGTGTATCCATATCCATGAGCTCGGAATCGTCGCCGGGATTCCAGCCGAGCAATGCCAGGAAATTGATTACGGCTTCAGGGAGATAACCTTGTTCACGATATCCGGCAGATACAGCTCCTGTTGCAGGGTCATGCCATTCCAATGGGAAGACAGGGAAGCCCAGTTTATCACCGTCGCGCTTTGAGAGCTTGCCGTTGCCTACGGGCTTAAGCAGCAGAGGCAGGTGGACGAAGCGGGGCATTGTGTCAGCCCAGCCGAAGGCTTCGTAAAGCAAAACATGGAGTGGCGCTGATGGTAACCATTCCTCACCGCGGATTACGTGTGTAACCTCCATAAGGTGGTCATCAACGATGTTGGCGAGGTGGTATGTGGGAAGTTCGTCGGCACTTTTGTACAGAACTTTGTCGTCGAGTATATCTGATTTGATTGTTACAAGGCCACGGAGCATGTCGTCGACCACTACATCCCGGTCAGGCTCGATAAGAAAACGTACTACATATTGTGCGCCGCTGTCAATCAGACGTTGTACTTCTTCGGCCGGCAGTGTGAGTGAATTCCGCATGCTGCCTCGGGTGGATGCGTCATACTGGAAATTGGGATGCTCAGCACGGGCTGCCTCGAGCTCTTCAGGTGTGTCGAACGCAATATAGGCTTTCCCGGCGTCGAGGAGCTGGCGGACGTATTTCTTATAAATGTCGCGACGTTCGCTCTGTCGGTAAGGCCCATGAGGCCCTCCCTGGCGTACACCTTCGTCAATTTTTATGCCGAGCCATTCGAGTGCTTCGTTGATATATTCTTCAGCTCCCGGCACAAATCGGCGCGAGTCTGTATCCTCAATGCGGAGAATCATCTCGCCACCTGCGCGACGTGCAAAAAGATAGTTGAAAAGTGCGGTTCTTACGCCGCCGATGTGCAGAGGCCCTGTAGGTGAAGGGGCAAAGCGTACTCTTACTTTACGTTCGTTCATGGCTGAATGTAATTTTTTGCAAAGGTACAAAAAAATCCGGGTTTATATAGTTATAGGGCTGCGCTAAGTACCATGTATTGCATAGTACTTTTATTTGTATTAACTTTGCAATCGTATTCATACGAACGCATAAATACATAACCCTGAAAATTAGCTTGCAAAACACTAAATGAACACATTATGAAAAACTTTAAACTGACATTTCTATTTGCAGTCATCTCGATATCGTCGGCAATGGCTCAACATGCTCCAGGACTCACGGAGGCTCAATTGGATTCGATTGAGCATACTTTCGGCAATGATACTATAAACTTGCAGGAGCTTGTCGTGACCGCAAAAAGTCCACTCATAAAGGTTGACGGAAATCAAATTTCTTACGATGTGCAACAAGACCCTGCCGCCTCGGGTCAGTCAGCTCTCGACATGCTGCGGAAGGTTCCGATGGTAGCCGTAGACGGTCAGAACAACATTACACTCAAAGGTGAAGGAAATTTCAAAATCTATGTTAACGGCCGTCCGGACCCCACTCTTTCGTCAAATGCTTCTACTATACTGAAGGCGATGCCGGCAAGCTCAATAAGTAAGGTAGAAGTAATTACAGACCCGGGCGCGAAATTTGACGCAGAAGGTACAGGCGGAATAATCAACCTCGTCACGCAGCGTCAACGACATAACTCGGGCTACAACGGTTCTGTCAATGCATCAGTCACGAACCGCGAAATATACGCAGGTGCATTCGGAGCGGCTAAATGGAATCGTCTTACTCTCAATGCCAGCCTTAACTATATGAATCAAAAATGGAACTCAAATCCTGGTTCATACGAAAGTACGACCACTTATCCACTCTCTTCGGTATTTCATCAATTGTCTTCTTCTGCCGACACGGAAAGAAAGTTTGAGTATGTAAGTGCCAATTTGTCGGGTTCATGGGAATCTTCAGACAACGACCTCTTCAACTTCAATGTGGATTTCACCGAGATGGATGGCAATATGATGGTTAAGGATAACAAAACTGCCATGTCTGACGGCAGCGGGAATACATTATGGAGCTACACCCGAAACTCTTCTCTCGACGTAAGATTCAGAACGATTGTAGCCAATGCAGCCTGGCAGCATAATTTCAATCGTCCAGACAATTATCTGTCGGTCAGTTATCAGTTTGATTTTAATAAATCGGGTTCTCCGATGAATGAAGAATTCAGCAATTTCATAAATTATTCTTCTCCATATCTGTTGCATATCACTACTAATGACAACTACACTCGTACTCATACCATACAGCTTGACTACTCCAACCGGCTGTCTGAACACGCATTGTTCGAAACAGGTGTCAAAGGTATCTTCCGTCGGAACAATGCAATTTCTACAGGTGAAGGGTCAAACGATTTTGCACTGAAAGCACCAATAGAATCAGAATATACCAATATCACCCAACCTCAGGATATCTATGCCGTATACGCGCTATACAAGGCCAACTACGGACCATGGAGCGCCGATGCCGGAATAAGATACGAATACACGCGGATGGGGATAAAGTATCATTACGGCGACATGCCCGACTTTTCGAATTATCTGAATGACCTGGTGCCGAATGCCTCAGTCAATTATAAGTTCAGTCCGGTTCATACCATCGGTCTTAACTATGGTATGAGGATTTCCCGTCCGTCATTGGAACAGGTTAACCCATACCGCCTGAGTTATAGTCCTACGGAGGCAATGCAGGGTAATCCGGACCTACAATCCGAACGCATCAACAAGCTTAGTCTATCATATCAGAATTTCGGCCGGTTGTTCGGATTAAACCTCAGTCTTGACTACAACCACACAGGTAATGCCATCACGCCTTATTCCTATCTTGAAGATAATACCGTAATTAAAACCAATGCCAATATAGGGCGTAAGGATAACGTCAATCTAAATGTGTTCATATTGGCTAACGCCAGTCCTAAAGTGCGCCTTACACTAAATGGAATGGGTGGATACACCACTCTCAAATCCGGAGGTATCTTAAATCTGAGCAATCATGGATGGAGCGGAAACCTGAACCACAATGGCGAATGGCAGATGCCGGCCGAAATGTCGTTCAATTGGTATGGAGGATATACCTGGGGAAACATAGGACTGCAAAGCAAGGGTGGCGATTTCTTCTATTATGGCATTGCGTTGGCTCGTAATTTCCTGACCGACAAATCTCTCAGACTAACCCTCTCGGCTACTAACTTCGCTCAGAAAAGTTTCAGATTTACCAATACCACCACAGGAGCAGACTTCATTACACATACCGTCAACCGAATGGACTCATGGCGCGTCGGCATTTCGGCCACTTGGCGTTTCGGTAAGACTCAATCAATGGTGAAGACTGTCAACAATAAGATTACCAACGATGACCTTTCCACCTCGGGAGCGTCATCCCCGGCAGTTTCCGGCACGCCGTCCCAACATCGTTGATTAAGAAAGGACAATACGCCCCGGCTCTTGCCAAAGAGATATGCAGGTTATCGTTGAACAAGATGATATTTCCCGCTGAGCCAATTAAAAGTAAGCGGTGGCCGGAGCAGCGATTGCATACTGTCGCGCTTTTCCCGGGGAAGTGTCTTTACCGACGTTAATGTGGCCGTAAGAGCAGTATTGTCCGGGCTGAAGCTATATGAGGCAGTGGGGAATGGGATTGCCGCATCTATTTCGTTCATTTCAGGCTTACTAACCGGCTTGAAGTATGCGCGCATTTCCGGTGTCTTCAGTATCTTGCGTGTGGGCAACGGTTGCATCATTGAATTGAAGAAGAATAACTCGGAATCTGCTTCCGGGCTATTGACCGTGTACGACATCCCGACAATGCAGTCAGACTTTCCGCGGGGGAGTATTTTAATCTGTATGTCGCTGACAGATGTCAGCCTGATAAGTGCATACGTCGAGTCAAGCCTCACGAGCTGTGAAAGGCCACCGAGAGCATTGGTGGCTTTATACGATGTGTCGGTGCGGAAGCTGTCGACCATTGTTTTGCGGGTGGATGCCGGCAAGAGGTCGATGATGCTGTCAGGCATAAGCATGAATGCCTGACGAGCCGTAAGCCTGTCAGCCGATAAGCTTAGACCGGAGAAAGCAATCAGGCTCAGAAGTATTACTGCCGGAAAGCGGCGCATAATTCCTCGGGATAATTTCATCTTTTCTTTTTCTTATTGATGAATATGTCGAAATTGCCATGATGAGTGGCCGGTTTGTCTTTTTTACTCTCTTTGGCCGCTCTCTCTTTTTTCTTCGGTTTTTCAGCTTTTGGCTTACGCTGACTACGCATTTCTTTTTCTGCTTTCGGCTTACGTGAACGACGGGCGGAACTAACCGCATAGTCCTTATCGGCAGATGCCGGTTCTGCATAGAGTCGATGCCCCATGAACTCGGCATTCTTAAGCGCTCCGATTACTTTAGATGCGTCACGCTCGTCGACATCGAAAAGTGTGTAGTCGTTCAGAAGGTCAATCCGTCCTATCTCAGGCTTTATCCCTCCCTTGATGTTGCGGTTGATGATTTCCATCAGGTTTCCGGGGAAGAAGCCTGACGACTTACCTACATTGACGTAGATACGCTCCATGCCTCGCTCTGCAGTGCGGCGGTCTTTGTCGGCGGGAGCTGATTTCTTTTTCCCTTTTTCACGACCTTCTTTGGTGCGGTCTTTGGTGCCGGATGCATCAAGGTCAATGTCCGGCATATCCTGATAGTATTTCAGCAGACGGTTGAATTCGAGCGACAGGATACGCTTCAGCAGGTCGACACCAGACAGCCATTCGAGTTTTTTCAGAATGCCCGGCATGTAGTTGACAAGCTGGCTTTCATCGACTTCGACACGTTCGAGCCGGTCGGCGAGGTGGTACAACTGTTTTTCGATTATGTGTTCGGGTGTAGGCACGAGTTTATGTTCGAATGTCTTCCCGATAATTTTTTCAATATGGCGCAGACGCCCTTTCTCTCGACTGTGGATAATGGCTACCGATACGCCGGTTTTCCCTGCGCGCCCTGTACGACCGGAGCGGTGGGTATAAACTGCAGGGTCGTCGGGTAGTCCGTAGTTGATGACGTGGGTAAGGTCATCGACATCAAGACCACGGGCAGCCACATCGGTAGCCACAAGAAGTTGGGTGACATGGTCGCGGAATTTGCGCATGGCCAGGTCTCTCTGTGCCTGCGATAAGTCGCCGTGAAGACAATCAGCATTATATCCGTCGGATATGAGGTGGTCGGCAATTTCCTGTGTCTCACGGCGTGTACGACAGAAGACTATTCCGTAGATGTCGGGATTATTGTCTGCTATACGCTTAAGAGCAAGGTACTTGTCGTGAGCCTTGACCATGTAGTATATGTGAGACACATTTTTTGCGCCTTCGTTTTTATTGCCAGCCACAAATTCTTTAGGGTTATGCATGAAGCGTGCGGCAATATCTGCTATTTCGCGCGGCATTGTGGCAGAGAACATCAGTGTCTTGCGGTCGACAGGTACGTGGGTCAGGATTTCCTTAATGTCGTCGACAAAGCCCATGTTCAGCATTTCGTCGGCTTCGTCGAGAATTACTGTATTTACCTTATCGAGCTTGACTTCACCACGCTTGATGAGGTCAATCAATCGTCCGGGAGTCGCCACGACAACCTGTACGCCTTTGCGCAGGGTGTTGATTTGACTCTGGATGCTTGAGCCTCCGTAAACAGGCAATATCCTCAGACCTTCAATATATTTTGAGAAGTCGGCCAAGTCGCCAGCAATCTGCAGACATAGCTCACGGGTAGGAGCTATAATCAGTGCCTGAGGTACGGCATCTGCGGCGTCGACACGCTGGAGTAGCGGCAGTCCGAAAGCTGCGGTTTTACCTGTGCCGGTTTGAGCGAGTCCTACCACATCACTGTCGCCTGTAAGCAGATGTGGAATTACCATTTGCTGAATGGGCATCGGATGTTTGAAGCCCATATCTTCTATTGCATGAAGAAGGCGTGGTTCTACTCCAAGTTCTTCAAAAGTCGTATAGTCGCTGTTTTGTGTATTATCTTGGGTCATAACAATATCAGGACAGGCCTTTGTGCCGTCCTCTTAATTACAACGCGCCGGAAGCGGAATTGTTAAAAATGCGTGTAAAGTTAATTAAAAAAATGTCGATATATCAAAAATTTGTAACTGTATTAAAACAGTTGTATATTTGCGGGGTACATAAATCAACACAACAGTAATATGAAAAAATTTCTTTTATTGTCAGCTCTCGCTGCAGGGGTAGTTGCCTCGGCATGCGGAGGAAGCAAATCGGCAGAGACAGCAACCGACTCAACTGCAGTCGCTTCAGAAAATTCGAAAACGTTGGTAGCTTATTATTCGGCAACCGGCACGACAGCTAAGGCTGCCGAGGAAATAGCAAAATCGACAGGAAGTGAACTTTACCAGATAGAGCCGGAGGAGGTTTATACTGAAGCAGACCTCGACTACGAAAATGAAAACTCACGCAGTGCCGTGGAGAACAAAAACCCGGACATGCGTCCTGCTATTAAAAAGGGTCTTGACATAGCTTCTTTCGACAAGATTTATTTGGGATTTCCCGTATGGTGGGACAAGGCGCCTCTTGTAATATATACTTTCCTGGATTCGTATGATTTCACCGGCAAAGAGATAGTGGTTTTTGCAACTGCTCACTCAAGTGGTCTGACTCCCAGTTATAATGCTCTGAAATCTGCCTATCCTGATTACAAGTTCACGGAAGGACAAATTCTTAACGTAAGCTCAAAAGATGCTTTCGACGAGTGGGTGAAAAATCTCGGTAAGTAACAGACTGTCAGATGCGGACAATACGCTTAATTCATAGATGGACAGGCCTTGCAATAGGTCTGTTCTTCTTATTATCCTGTCTGTCCGGAGCATTAATTTGCATAGGAAAACTCTTAGGGAGTTATGCATCGTTTTTCACATGGATGAAACAGTTGCATACAACCCTTTTTATAGGCAATGTCGGGAGTTTAATCATTGGTGTTGCGACTCTTTTGGGAGTGGTTGAAATCATTACGGGCTATTGGCTGTGGGGTAAGACCGCATCGTCACTCGCTCGTTCATACAGAAAGAGAGGTATGAAAGAGCTGACTGCAGTGTGGAAAACGCTCGGTTTCACTTTCCCGGATAAAATCAGGGGAGTTCATACAGCCACCGGGGTATGGGGCGGTCTGCCATTGTTGGTGATGATTCTGACAGGCCTTACCTGGAGTTTCGGCTGGTATAACACGATGGTTTATGCTCTTTTCTATTCTCAATCGGCAAGCGGGTGGAACAGTAATCTGTTTCATACACTTCATGCATTGCACGTGGGCAGTTGGGGCGGCGTCTGGTCAAGAATACTATGGTCGGCAAGTGCGATATTCGGTGTTGTGACATCTTCTACCGGACTGTGGTTATTCTGCAAAAGAGTGTCTCGCAACTACCGGATTAATTAAGACCTTCAAGCCTGGTTTGGCCATACGGTCTAAAAATTGTAACTTCGTAGTCCATAATTACGATAATCAATTCACTAATACAGACATAATGAAATTCAACATCAATCGCAGACAGCTGTTGGCAACAGCTATCGTGGGTGCAATGGCAGCAGGAAGTGGAGCGGCATTTGCATGCACAAACCTTATTGCCGGCAAGAAAGCCACAGACGATGGCTCGGTCATGGTGACATACGCCGCCGACTCGCACACATTGTATGGGGCATTATACCACCAGAAAGCCGGTAAACACGCTCCAGGTACTATGCGCAAAATCGTGGAGTGGGACACTGGCAAAACACTTGGTGAAATTCCAGAAGCTCCGGAGACATACAATGTTGTAGGCAATATGAACGAACACCAACTCGTGATTGCAGAGTCGACATGGGGCGGACGCCCCGAATTGGTCGACACTACCGGTCAGGCAATCATGGACTATGGTTCGCTTATCTATGTCACCCTTCAGCGTGCTAAAACAGCGCGGGAAGCTATAAAAATCATGACTGACCTTGTTGATAAATACGGCTATGCCAGCAGTGGCGAGTCGTTCTCTATTGCAGACAAGGATGAGGTGTGGGTCATGGAGATGATAGGCAAAGGCGCTGAAAAAGGTGCTGTATGGATTGCTGTACGCATACCTGATGACGCTATCTCAGGCCACGCCAATGAACCTCGCATCCGTCAGGTCAATATGAAAGACAAGAAAAATGTAATGTACTCTAAGGATGTGGTCGACTTTGCCCGTAAGCGCGGTTATTTCAACGGCAAGGATGCAGATTTCTCATTTGCGGATGCATACGCCGACCATGAGCCTTCTTCACGCCGGGGCTGCGATGCCCGTGTGTGGTCTTTCTTCCGCAGATTTAATCCTGACATGGAAAAATATGTGGCATGGTGCGATGGTTCATCGGACGAACCGATGCCTCTGTATATAATTCCGGAGCGCAAAGTTTCTCTGAAAGATATGCAGGAGCGTATGCGCGACCATTTTGAAGATACAAAGTTTGAGATGACCTCCGACATAGGTGCCGGTCCGAACCACGTGCCATATCGCTGGCGTCCGATGTCGTTTAAGGTTGACGGCAAGGAGTATTGCAATGAGCGTGCCATCGCCACACAGCAGACTGGCTGGCATTTCGTAAGTCAGGCTCGCCCGTGGTTGCCCGACCCCGTGGGTGGTGTACTTTGGTTCGGAACTGATGACACCAATACTTCTGTCTATATGCCTTTCTATTGTTCGATGACCGAAGTGCCCCACGAAGTTAGCGAGGATAATGGCGACATGTGTTCTTTCTCTATGGACTCTAATTTCTGGATGAACAACTGGGTAGCTAATCAGGCTTACAACCGCTACGACCTCATGATACCCGACATCCGCAAAGTTCAGGGTGCGCTCGAAGAAGGTTTTATGGCCGAATTGCCAGGTAATGACACGATACTTGTTGAAATGGTAACGACCGACCCGGTGGCATTTGAGAAGAAGGTCAACGAACACGGTGCCAAGGTGGCAAAGAAAGCTACCGATGAGTATCGCAATCTGGCCCAGTACCTCTTGGTTCGCTATCTTGACGGCAACCGCAAGAAAGTAGATGCCGACGGTAAATTCATCTATGAGAACGGTAAAATTCCGGTTGGCCCCGACTTCCCGGGCTATGACGAGCGTTACTATCGCAACATCGTTGAGACTACCGGCGACCACTTCCTCGAAACTAAGTAAAAAAATCAGAGTTGGATATAAAGATAGACCGCGAAGAGATGTTCTTCGCGGTCTATCATATTTTTATATACCGTCGGGGTCAGGCCATTTCAGCATTCCATTCTTTGAGAATACGACCGAGGTCAGGATTTCTCTCCACCATGTCGCGCAACATTTCTTGCGGTGTCTTGACCTTGCGTCGTTCGGAAACAGGTGCGAGTTCTACATTTAATGTAAGGGAGGAACTGCCCAGTGCTTTGCGTAGATAGGTGTTGATGTCCTGAAGTTCTGAGTGAAGCGCTTCCAGTTGAGCCGGATTGTCTACAAGAAGTTTATAGTGATTGCTTCCGGTGTGTGCGGGAGAGCGTCCGAGCATCGCCGACACGAGAATATGTTTGTGCTTGTTTTCATTGGCAAAACGTTGCCAGGCTTCATTAAAAGCCTCAGCCGTAAAAGGGGCGTCGGTAGACCGCTCCTCCTTGTGCGGCTGTGAAGTGGCTGTCGGTGCAGCCGTAGGTGGGGCGGGCGCAACCTTGTCACCGTCAAGACGCAGGGTTTGTGGACGGCGTGGTGCGTTGGTAGGTCTCATGCGGGGAGCGGCTGCAGGCTTTGCAGGAGCTGCAGGCTGCGGGGTGACGCTTGGTTGTGATTCAGACGATGATGTTGGAGTAGATTTTTGTGCTGAAACAGTGTCTGGCGTCGGTGCATCTTTCGGTGGCTCGGTTGTGGTATTACAGAGCCGGATAAGAGTTAACTCAACGTGTAGTTGCTTGTTTGTGGCAGTGCGGTAAGCAAGGTCGGCGTCATTTAGCAGATGCATTGCCCGATAGTACCAGTCGACAGGCATCGACTTCGACTGTTCGATATAACGCGCGCCTGTTTCAGGCCCGACTTCAAGCAAAGCTACTGTACGCTCGCTTGCGGCAACCATGAGGTCGCGGACGTGCTGGGCTATACCGGCCAGGAAAAAGTGGGAGTCAAATCCGTGGTCGCGGACATCTTTGTAAATCATGAGCACTTCGGCTACATCGCCGTTGCGGAATGCATCGAACAGCCGGAAGTAATAGTCATAGTCAAGCACGTTGAGGCTGGCTATGGCTGACTCATAAGTGATGTTGCCCATTGACGAAGCTGCCACCTGGTCGAAGATAGACAGTGCATCGCGCATCGCGCCGTCGGCCTTGCGGGCTATTATGTCTAATGCACGCGGGTCGGCCGTAATTCCTTCAGCTTCGGCCACACTCTTGAGGTGAGCCACTGTGTCAGTAGCGCTGATACGGTTGAAGTCGTATATCTGACATCGGCTTAAAATGGTCGGAAGAACCTTCTGCTTTTCTGTCGTGGCCAGAATGAATACTACGTAAGAAGGAGGTTCTTCGAGAGTCTTCAGAAAAGCATTGAACGCCGCAGAAGAGAGCATGTGGACCTCGTCGATGATGAACACACGGTAGCGGCCAGTTTGCGGCGGGATATTGACTTGCTCAGTGAGAGCGCGGATGTCGGCCACAGAGTTGTTCGAAGCCGCGTCAAGCTCAATGATATTGTATGAACGTTGTTCTGCGAATGCCCGGCATGATTCGCATGTCCCGCAAGCCTCGCCGTCAGCCGTCAGATTGGAACAGTTGATTGTTTTGGCAAAGATGCGTGCACACGATGTTTTGCCAACACCGCGCGGACCACAGAACAGATATGCCTGAGCCACACGCTCCGAACCAACGGCGTTTTTAAGTGTCCGCGTCAGAGCAGGTTGGCCTACCACGCTGCTGAAGGTAGCCGGGCGGTATTTACGCGCCGATACTATGTATTGACTCATGATTTAAGAAAAGTGATAAATCGTTCCGGCCACTCCGGAATACACGCGAAGTTACAAAAAAATCATAACATTGCAACATTATGCCCCTGACTACGTTTATCAATAGTCATCCCCCTTTAGTCATTAATACTTAATGCAACCGCACTAATGGAAAAAAGCAACCTATACACACGCACAGGCGATGCCGGGACAACGGCTCTTGTGGGTGGCTCCCGGATACCGAAAGACGATATACGCATAGAAGCGTATGGCACTACCGACGAACTCTCGTCAGCTCTCGGAATGATAGCTGCCACTCCCGGATGTACTCCCGAAATTCGCGAGAAGATATACATAATCCAGAACAGGTTGTTCAATATCGGTTCATATCTCGCCACACCGGTGGAGAAAGCACCAGAGCACCCTCACGGACTCAATATATCGAACATCGAAAACCTTGAAAAATGGATTGATACCCTCGATAGTGAAACGCCTCCGCTGCGTGCGTTCATACTGCCAGGCGGATGCCCTGCAGCTGCTGCGGCACACATGGCACGCACTATATGTCGGCGTGCCGAACGTTGTGTCCTCCGCCTCTCCCGACGCGACACGGTTGCGCCTATCGTTGTGCAATATCTCAACCGCCTCAGCGACCTGCTTTTTGCTATGGCTCGCTATTTCAACCACCTTGCCGAGGAGAAAGAAATAGAATGGAATTCCGGATTATAACCCCTGCGACCCATACTATTGCATAATTAAAAACCATAAATTATATTTGCGTCACTTTTTGAAGCAACACATACCGAACAACGAAATATTACTACTATGTACTGGACACTCGAACTGGCCTCGAAGCTGGAAGATGCACCTTGGCCGGCAACAAAAGAAGAATTGATAGACTATTCAGTGCGGAGTGGAGCTCCGCTTGAAGTGATAGAGAACCTCCAAGAGATAGAAGACGAAGGCGAGACATACGAAAGTATAGAAGACATCTGGCCCGACTACCCCTCGAAAGAAGACTTCTTCTTCAACGAAGAGGAATATTGATTAGGGCGGATTTGCCTAACTGCAAGAAATACGAAGAGTTGGCGGCGCGAACATGCGCCTGCCAACTCTTTTTGAATTTAGGTGCCCGGCTTGTTTTAAGGGCCGTGGCCCAAGGAGCGGGCTGAGCGTTATTGATTAGCCCAGAGCAGGCGGGTTGTGTCGTAGCCACGGCGGCGTGCTTCGTCCAGGATTTTTGTTTTGGCATCTTCCGGCAATTTTGGAGTGCGCGACAATATCCATAGATAATCATCACTGCCACTGCCAACAAGGGAGTACTGATAGTTTTCGTCAATGTACAGTACCC